>JANNGV010000672.1:0-14292 GCA_031404055.1 Chloracidobacterium sp. | reverse complement strand
GCCGGCGATGAGGCTCACGACAGTCAATTGGAGTTTCAACCGGGACGAATGACGCTTGGATCTACGGAGCGGAGTTAAGTGTTGAATCTAAGGAATGAAGAACGAGTAAGGGGAGCAATATGAAAAATAAAAATCTTGCGTGCAGGTTGGTCTTTCTATTAGTTGCCGTGGCTCTTAATATCGCCGCGACTAACGCCCAGCCGTCCGCCGCGAAAAGGGTAAAAGGAAATGCCGTAATGTGGGAGCGGGTGAACATCGGCGAGAGGGATCTTTTCGATGGCCCCGGCGGCGATGCCATGCGGCCCGATCTAAGCAAAGTAACGCTTATCAAAGAAGAAAAGGGCGGGCATAACAAGAAATACCGCATCAAGGACGGGGCCGGTAATGAATGGGTGGCAAAGCTCGGCCGTGAGGCTCGGCCCGAAACGGCGGCCGTTCGTATAATGTGGGGCTTGGGTTACAAAACCGAGGTCAATTACCTGGTCCCGACTTTGACGATTCCGAGCAAGGGAACGTTCAAAAATGTGCGGCTGGAAGCTCGGCCCGATAACATCGAGCGGCTCGGCGAGTGGAAATGGAAAGACAATCCGTTTATCGGCACGCCGGAACTTCAGGGGTTGAGAATGATGATGGTCTTTATGACCAATTGGGATGTTTTGGATCTGCAGAACAAAATACTTGCCGTCGGCGACGAGCGGCATTATATTGTCAGCGACCTCGGATCTACCTTCGGACGGCTCGGCAATAACAACCTTCCCGTAATTTATCGATTCGGCCGTAAAGTCGGCAACCCGAAGCACTATCTAAAAACCAAATTTATTAAGGAAGTCGAAGACGGCGAAGTGAAGCTGGCTTACAAAGGGAAAAACCGGAGTCTGTTTAGGGGCATCAGCGTCAAGGACGCCCGATGGCTGTCGGCACTTTTGGGACGTTTAAGCGATAAGCAGATCTCCGACGCTTTCCGGGCCGCGAATTATTCACCCGCCGAGGTTGCGATGTACCTTACGGCGGTTAAAAACAAGATGCAGGAACTTAAAAATGCAGTAGGAGCGGACAATCTCGCCGAGCTTGAATAAATGCGAAAACCAAATCTGGTTGTAATTGCGGTGTTGTTAATTGCCGGCGTAATTGCCGCGGCCCTTATCGTCAGCAGATCGAACGGCTATTCATTCGCGTCGCCGGATGGAAACGCGAAGGTCGTCAAAACCGCAAACGAGAAGGGCGAAACGAGCGATCTACCGTTCTTTTCGTCAATCCTCGGGGCGGAAACTAATCAGGAAGCCACGTCCAAAACCTGGGCGGAATCCACCCTCGGCATTATTCTGAAGCTTCTACTCGCGGTCGCACTTTCGGCGATATTAGCATTTCGGCCGAGGAAGAACTTCCCGCTGTTTCAGCGAAATCTTTACGTTTCGCAGACACAAATTTTGCTCGCGGTTGTGGCAGCGGCGTTGATGATGATCGTCGGCGACAATGCCGCCCGCGCATTTGCGATATTCGCGGCGGTCTCGCTTGTTCGATTCCGCACAAATATCCGCGATCCGAAAGAAGTTACCGTTTTGTTAATAAGCCTCGCACTGGGCCTGGCGGCTGGGGTCGGCCGTTGGGAGCTTGGGATTGCCTTGTGTTTATTCTCGCTGGCCCTGCTTTGGTTTCTCGAATACAACGAGCAGGAACAAGCTTTCCGCTCCATGGAGTTAACAGTAAAGACTCGAAACACGGATGCAACTCAAGAGTCGCTTCGCCGAATCTTCAAGAAATACAAGCTCGAGAATGAGATACGGCAGATCGACCCTCAGGACGAGAAGGATACGGTGGGATCGATCCAATACTACCTAAATCTGCGGTTGAATCTCAGTACGGACCATCTAAGCGACAAGATCATGGCGGCTGACACCGCCAATATTGAAGGAATTCAGTGGTCGAAAACGAAAAGCGCTACCGATATCTATCAGTAGCGCCGGAAAGAATGAGCTGGCTGAAAGTCTGGCGTTTCAAGCTGATTACTCTAATGCGCGTGAGAAACAATCTATGACTTCTGCCCCGAAAAGGTCTAGTGCGCCTGGCCGGCTGCGTCCGCTTTCAAAGCAATGCCTTCAGAAGACTTCATTTTTTTGGCATAGTCCTTTACATACGACTTAATATTGAAATGAACCGGCCATGACGTGTATTCATAATTCTTCATTTCCTTGAAGGCCTTGTCATAATCCCATCCGTATTTTTCCATGCGGTAAACTGCCCCGGTCAATCCTGTCCGGTGCTTGCCGGCCTTACAATGAGCGTAAACCACGCCTGTTGCCGGATCGTTCATGAGCTTCATGAATTCTTCAACCTGAGTGTCTTTTGCATATTTCCATCCGCTCATTGGGATGTTAACGTATTTCATTCCCAAAGCTTCGACAGCAGACTTTTCATAATCGACCGGATCATTTCGCAGATCGATGACGGTTTGAACGCCGAGGTCTTTCAGGGCCTGATAATCGGTCGGTAGCGGCTGTGCTCCGCGATAATATCGTTCATCCATCTGACCAAAATTGATTATTTTCACATTTGGAAATTCCGACGGAGCAGTCTGTGCCTGCAAGCTAAAGAACAAAGCGAACACCGCAATCAAGGCCGCGGTGCATTTGTGGAAGGTCTTTTTTTGCATTATCGTTCTCTCTGTATCTCGACACGCAGTGATTTCCTCACTACGCGGATTTCAGGTCCCTAAGGAGCCGGTTGATAATTTGGCTTTGCCCGAACGCTCGGCGGATCGGAAAGCTCAGGCTGTGTAGCCGTTAAGAAGCGGCAGTTACCTGAGGGGTTGCCATTAATTTTTACTACATGACGGAACAATCTGACTCTACAAATTTTCCTCCGGTAACCCTGGTTTTGGCAGCCGTATTACTCTGGAGCACCGGCGGGCTTTTCATCAAACTAACGACGCTCGATGCTTATCAGGTAACTTTTTTCAGGTCACTGTTTGCCGCCATTACGGTGTTAATTCTTACGAGAAAGAACGGGCTGAAAATCAATGGTTTCGGTATTCTTACCTCGATTATCTACGCGCTACTCTTGTTTCTTTTCGTGTGGGCAACTAAGAAAACGACGGCCGCCAACGCTATCTTTTTACAATATACCGCACCGATTTATATTCTGATACTCGCCCCATTCATTATCGGCGAGAAATTCCACTGGCGTGATTTGCTCACCGTAATAATCGTGCTCGCCGGAATGAGCCTTTTCTTTGTCGGACAGCTCCGGCTCGAAGATTATCAGGGAAACACAGCGGCCTTATTATCGGGCGTTTTCCTCGGCCTATACATTATGTTGCTCCGGCACCCGAGTGCGGAAGGATTTAATCCTGTCATCGCTGTAATTTACGGCAATTTTCTGCTCGCAATTTTGACCGCCACGTCCGGAGTTGCTGCCTTGCCGACTATGAGTATGCTGGATTGGACCGCCGTAACATTTCTGGGCATCTTTCAGATCGGCATTTCGTATATCCTTTTTATCAAAGGCGTGCGCGGTGGAACCCGTCCGCTTGATGCCAGCCTGATCGGATTCATCGATCCGCTGCTGAATCCGGTATGGGTGTTTCTCTTTGTTGGCGAACGCCCGTCGCAATGGGCACTGCTTGGCGGCGGAATAATCATCGCCGCTATCGCAATACATACGATCAGGCAATATGTGGGAGGAAATCGAATGCAACCGACATGAAGCGAGGAATGCACTCCGGAGGCAAATATAAGGTGTCTTTAATGCAAAGCCATAAGGAGTATCACATTCAGCTTGTAGTACCAATTTTCATTGCCCGAAATGGCATTATTCTAACTCACGTTTTCTGTTATGTTATGATAATATTATCAAATATTGGTAAATACGGGCCGATCTTGCGGTTCTCCATTTTTAGAATAGACAAAAACTTTAAGACATTATTCAAAAGAATATGGCCAACTACACTATTCCTGAAAACTTAAACAACGAAGAACTTCTGCGTTGGGTCACGGACATGGCCGAGCTTTGTGAACCCGACGCGGTATATCTTTGCGACGGCTCGCAGGCTGAATATGACCGGCTTTGCCAGGAGATGGTTTACGCGGGAACGTTTATCAAACTAAACGCCGACGAGCGTCCGAATAGCTTTCTTGCACGGTCGCATCCGTCTGACGTGGCACGCGTCGAAGACCGCACGTACATCTGCTCACTGTCAAAAAGCGATGCGGGGCCGACTAACAATTGGATGGCTCCCAAAGAAATGAAGGCGTTGCTGACGCCTAAATTCCGCGGCTCGATGAAGGGCCGGACCATGTACGTCATTCCCTTTTGTATGGGGCCGATAGGTTCGCCTATATCGCAATTCGGCGTTCAGCTATCAGATTCGCCTTACGTTGTCGTCAACATGAAGACGATGACGCGGATGGGAACAAAAGCCCTCGACGCACTCGGCGACGGCGAATTTGTCCACTGTCTGCACTCGGTCGGAATGCCGCTGGCGGAGGGCCAGGCCGACGTAGCGTGGCCGTGTTCGCCCGACCCGAAGGACAAATACATTGTTCACTTTCCCGAGGAAAGATCGATCGTCAGTTACGGTTCGGGCTACGGCGGCAACGCACTTTTGGGCAAAAAGTGCCTCGCGTTACGCATCGCCTCAACGCTTGGACGCGAGCAGGGCTGGCTCGCCGAGCATATGCTCATAGTCGGGGTTAAATCACCGGACGGACGTAAGGATTATGTCTGTGCAGCGTTTCCTTCCGCCTGCGGCAAGACGAATTTCGCCATGTTGATTCCGCCAAAGGCTTTTCAGGACGAAGGCTGGGAGATCACCACGGTCGGCGACGACATCGCTTGGATCAAACCTAACGAACACGGCAAACTTCATGCGATTAATCCGGAAGCCGGATTCTTCGGCGTCGCACCCGGGACAAACTACAAAACCAACCCGAACGCGATGGAATCGATCAAGGCAAACACGATCTTTACGAACGTGGCCCTGACCGATGACGGAGACGTTTGGTGGGAAGGAATGGACGGCGACGCTCCCGCGCATGCCATCGACTGGCAGGGCAACGACTGGACACCAGCGAGCGAAAAAGCAGCCGCGCATCCAAATTCCCGCTTCACTGCACCGATCGATCAATGCCCGGTTGCTGACGAACGTTTCAATGATCCGAAAGGCGTGCCGATCTCGGCATTCATCTTCGGTGGCCGCCGCAACAGCGTAGTACCGCTTATCCAGCAGTCATTCAACTGGGCTTTCGGCGTTTACACGGCCGCAACGATGGGGTCTGAAATGACCGCAGCGGCTTTTGGGAACATTGGCGAGGTTCGCCGCGACCCATTCGCGATGCTTCCCTTCGCCGGTTATCACATGGGCGATTACTTCTCGCACTGGCTCGATTTCGGTCGCCAGATCCCGGAACCGCCGCGCATTTTCTCTGTCAACTGGTTCCGTAAGGGCGAGGACGGCAAATTTCTCTGGCCCGGCTTTGGTGAGAACATGCGTGTACTGAAATGGGTCGTCGAACGCGCTCAGGGCAAATCGATCGGCGTCGAAACACCGCTCGGCTGGATGCCCCGCTACGAAGATATGGACTGGCGCGGCCTGGACTTCTCACGCGAGGATTTTGAAAACGTAATGAGCCTCGACCGCGACCTCTGGCTAAAAGAGATCGCCATGCACGACGACCTCTTCTTCAAACTCTACGACCGACTTCCTAAGGAAATGACCTTTATCCGCGAGTTGTTGGTGTCCAACCTCTGGCGCTCACCAGAACTCGGTCTCGCAACTCCTCGGCCCGAACCTGCCGAACCGGTGAAAGCAGTCGGTAAAGGCGAATAGTTCGATCGCGTTTTGCTTTTCCTATTAAAGCCGGGAATCGTTAAGCGGTTTCCGGTTTTTTATTTCCTGCATGCGCAACCGCAAAGAAATCCGCCCATAGCGGTTTGCAATTGATAACCTCGCCTTTTGTTCTTCACAATTACTTCATAAAAATTTCAGGTTTTTCTAAATACTTTCGTTTCTGGCCCGAAATAGACTGGTTCCTTGATTACTCCCACTTTTAGAACCAGCAGAAAAAAGGAATTAGTAATAATGAAACAAACTGAGTTTAAATCAAAGAAAGCCATAATTATCGGCGGCAGCATGTCGGGACTGCTCGCCGCACGCGTCCTTTCTGACTTCTATAACGAAGTGACCATACTTGAACGCGACAGTCTCTTGAGCGATGGCCGGCATCGCCGTGGCGTTCCTCAGAGCAGGCACGCGCACGGCCTACTAGCTGGCGGACGCGAGGTTCTTGACGAATTGTTTCCCGGAATCTCAGAGGATCTGATCGGTGCCGGTGCCATCAGCGCCGACGTGGTGAATGACGGCAAGTGGTTCTTCGAGGGCGACTGCCTCCGTCGGGCACCGAGCGGAACGAACGGTATTCTCTTAAGCCGGCCTCTTCTCGAAAGCACCATAAGAGGGCGCGTCCGGGCACTTGAACGTATTAGCGTCAGGGATAGTTGCTCCGTTCGTGACCTGATTATGGTCAAAGGTCTCGTTAAGGGAATCCGCACGGAAACCGGGGTACTGGAAGCTGACCTGGTTGTCGACGCCTCCGGTCGCGGCTCACATTCCGCCAAGTGGCTCAAGTCGCTTGGGTTTCCACCTCCCCGCGAGGAGGAGGTAGAAGTCAGGTTAACGTACACGACACGCATCTTTCGCCGACGTAAATCCGACATGGGAGGCGATGCGTTTGCTTCAATTCCTGTCACGCTTGAGAATAAACGCAGTGGCGTCATACTCGCTCAGGAAGGTGATCGTTGGGTTGTTACGCTTATCGGGCGATTCGGAATTGAGGCACCTGAAGATTTGGAAGGCTATCGTGATTACGCAAAGCAGTTGGCGGCTTCCTACATTTACGATGTCATTCGTGATGCTGAACCAATCGGCGATGCTACGGTCATGAGATTTCCGGCGAGTATCCGGCGTCGTTACGAAGAGCTTCAACGGTTTCCGGATGGTTTTCTGGTTTTTGGCGATGCAATCTGCAGCTTTAATCCGATTTACGGCCAGGGCATGTCGGCCGCGGCACTTCAGGCGAAAACTCTTCAAAAAGAGTTGGCCGACGGTAGAGCAAATCTGGCTCAACGTTTTTTCACACGCGCATCGAAAGTAATCGACACGCCTTGGAACATAGCCGTGGGAAGCGACTTAAGGATGCCTGAAACAGTCGGAAAACGCACCCTTGCCGGCCGGATCATGAGTTGGTACATAAGCAAGCTGCAACGCTTCGCTCACCGCGATGCCGACGCGGCGGTTGCGTTTCTACGCGTTGCCCAGCTTCTGGATGATCCCTCAACACTAATGCGGCCGAAATTGGTCCTTCAAGTATTGACCGGATCCTTCCAGGAGGAACCTGCTTGATATTGTCAGGTTGCTCAATTATGCTTAGGGTTGGCGCGAAAGAAAGTTTGAGCCTAGCTAAAATTAGTTAAGGAGGATAGAGATGTTATCTAAAGGATTGTTTGTAAAATTGGTGGCCAAACCCGGCAAAGAAGCTGACGTAGAGGCATTTTTGAATAGCGGACTTGCTCTGGTCGACGAAGAGCCGTTGACGATTACTTGGTATGCGGTGAAATTCAGTGAAAACACATTTGGTATTTTCGACACGTTCGAGGGTGACGAAGGCCGCGACGCCCATCTTAATGGAAAAGTGGCTGCCGCTCTGATGGCAAACGCCGCTGAACTTCTGCTAGAAGGTCCGTCGATAGAAAAGATCGACATTTTGGCCGCAAAACCGGTCGCCAATAATCGAGCGGAAAGCTCTGTGGCATAAATTTTAGCATCATGAACTTGTTTTTCGGCGATCCTGACGGGTCGTCTTTTTTTCGCCCAAAAAGACTCTTGACTTTCGCCTGAACTGATGGTAAAAGTTCGCGATACAGTCAATTTTGGAGCTAAACTCCGACACTGTTTAACTTCAGGTCGGTAAACCGCCAGATGTTAGAAACGGCTTCTCCGCGAAAGAGAGCCTCGGATCGTCTTTCTTCTATTTTGATCGATCACCGTGAGGAGGTAAGTATGAATCGAAACACTTTAGCATCCCTTTTTGCCGTCGCGATTTTTGTCTTCGGCCTTCCCGGTAGTTTTCAACTCTACGCTCAGCACCACGTTTCGGCTGCGGCTCTAAGTCCCGCAGATCCATTGAGCAGCGCTACCGTAGCGTTTGGCGGCTGGAAAGCAAACCCGCATCTTTGCCCGCCGGTCGGGACAAATCCGCCCGCGCCGTGCCCGGCGGTCGATAGATTTGCGCCAAATGCGGGCACACAATTTCCTCGGTTCTCTAATCAACACACGCTTGCCCCGCAGGTAGCAAAGATCAGATCTGGCGGTTCGGTCAATTTTATTATCGGAGGGCTGCACGTTGTAGCGGTTTATGATGATGGCACGCAGCCCCAGGATATAGACCAGACCCTTCTCGTTCCTAATCGGCCGCCGATGACGCCGCCGATAATGAACGACGCTCGAAATCGCATCTATCGCGGTCTTGACCCATTTCTGCTTCCGCTTAATGCCCAGCAGGATCGTGTAGAGGTGGTGCAGTTCGATGAACCTGGGCTTTATCTCGTTATCTGCGCCGTGCTTCCGCATTTTCGGGAAGGAATGTACGGCTACGTCAGGGTACTACGAAAAGACGATGAACTTGCACAGAGAATAAAATAAGATATCTGAACGATATTGATGTCGACGAGGCGGTTCGAAGGGGTCACCTTCTGTAATTTTTGTGCCTCGTGATCGCAAAACTGGTATATTAGATCTTGAATTCCGAAATGATTTCGTTATCTCTAGCGTGCGGAATCCTTAGGAATTAGGACAAACATTTTCCGGTTTTGATAATCTAATAGTCAATTATGGACAACTTCACAACAACTTTTGGTCAAACCGCGGCTGATGCATTGCCGGCACAGCGTGCACAATTCATCCGCAAGACGTATCTTTTACTCGCTGCGGCGATACTGGCGTTTATCGTTGTCGAGGGATTTTTGTTCGCTTCAGGTGCAGCGGAAGTGATCTATTCCGTCATGTTCTCAGGCGGCGCTATCGGATGGCTGGTAGTTCTCGGCCTTTTCATGGGCGTCTCGTTTCTTGCAAACCGTTGGGCGACGTCGGAAACATCCAAGGCAACCCAGTTTTTCGGACTGGGGCTATTCATCATCGCCGAGGCAGTAATCTTCGTGCCGATGATAGCCATTGCGTCATCCGCTTCGGGTGATGGGAGCGTGCTTATCAAAGCGGGAATCGTAACACTCGGATTGTTTCTTGGAATTACTGCAACTGTGTTCATCACGAGGTCGGATTTCTCATTCTTAGGCCCGATCCTCGCTATCGGCGGATTTGCCGCACTAGGTTTTATCGTTGCTAGTGCCCTGTTCGGTTTCTCTTTAGGAACGGTATTCGCGTTTGTGATGGTCGCTTTTGCCGGAACAGCGATACTTTACGAAACATCGAACGTGCTGCACCGCTTTAACACTGAGCAGCATGTAGCCGCGTCGCTCACTCTGTTTGCCAGCATCGCATTGCTTTTCTGGTACATATTGAGCATCTTTAGTTCACGAGACTAAGAATTTGCGCTAAGCTTATGCCGCCGGTTCGGATTAACCTTCGACGGCGGCATATTTATTTTACGAGGTAATTTCAATGAAACGACTATCAATAGTGATGGTGCTGATGGGTCTGTTTTGCCTCGCGGCAATTGCACAGACCGCTCCTGCGCCGCCGCAAACGCATCTCAAGGTCGGTGATAAAGCTCCCGACTTTACCCTAAACGACACCGCGGGCAGCCCCGTTAAGCTTAGCGACTATAAAGGCAAGAAGAGCATCGTGCTCGCTTTTTATGTGCTCGCTTTCACCGGTGGCTGAACGAAGGAACTTCAGGCGTATCAGGCTGATATCGCCAAATTCGACGCTACAGAAACACAGGTTTTCGGCATAAGCATGGACAGTTTTGCGGCCAACAAACGATTTGCCGAGGATATCAAGGTAACATTTCCGCTTCTAAGTGATTGGAAACGCCAGACCACAAAAGATTACGGCCTTTACAACGAAGCCTCGGGCTACGGAAGCAGGGCATCGTTCGTTATTGATAAGGACGGGATTATTCAACATGTCGAGCAAGGCAGGACGGCCATAGACCCGACCGGAGCATACCAAGTCTGTGATCTTTTGCAGAAGAAAAAGCTCATGAGTCCGGCGCTGTCAAAACCATGACACCTTACGCACCTTGCCCGAAATGCCGCTCCGCCGCAGCCGAAAAGTTGAAGTTCACCTGGTGGGGCGGCGTTCTGGGGCCGAAGTTGCTGACTCACGTAAAATGTAATACGTGCGGGTATAAATATAACGGCAAGTCCGGCAAAGACAACACGACGGGGATAGTGATCTATACGGTGATCGTCGCCATTCTCGCTCTCGGACTAGTAGTTGTCATGTTCGCAGCGTTGGGGTTGATGATTTTTGTTTCGAGATAGTTAGCTTTTTGATTGTTCTTGTGATGAGTTAAAAGTCGCGACTCAGCTCTCTAGAAAGGCTCATCATTGTCATCAAAAACGATCCGCTTCCCCATCTGATTTTTCGGCTCCCCACGCAAGGTGTCGGGTTCTACTTCCTGCAATGACAGGTTGCCGTCCGCATCTTTCATCAGTATCTCGATCCGACGCTCTGCATTTAATAGGCGTTCCCTGCATTCACGCGAAAGCTTTACTCCGTCTTCAAACAGTTTCAGGCTCTTTTCAAGGGCCAGATCACCGTCTTCGAGCTGATTGACGATCTTCTCAAGTTCGTTAAGTGATGATTCGAATGTCTTTTCCATAGATCTACCTGAAAATATCCTGCGCCTGTCTCAAAATATCCTGCACGTTCTTGAGGTTTGCCGACCGGGTCACGCCGCCACCGCCGTTGTTTGCGATAGCGATAATCTCCTGCCCTATCTTCTGTGCGATCGTTGTAGCAAGCTTTTCGTCGCGGACGCCGACAATCTTCCATTTGTCGCCGCTTTTCGTCATCCGCACTTCAAAGCTATGCTCCGGCAGTTTGCTCTTGACGAGCGATTCGTTGCCGTTCGTTTTTATTTCAAGATATTGGTCCGCTCCCAGCACCATCGCCGCAAATGGCACATTTTCGAATTTTTTGGTCTTTTCGCGTATCAGCCTTGGGAGGGCTTCGCTTGCCCGTTCCTTTACCGCTGGCATCAATGGGGCCGCGAGACGTTCTATACGTGCCAGCGTTTGCGGCGGCAATCCACGTCCGTATAGCTCGATCGCCTTCGACGTTACCTGCGGCACAAAATCATCAACCGCGGCATCCGTGTCCACAAGAGCATTGATCGCCGTTTGATCATCATTCCTGGCAGCCTCAACAATCAGCGCCAGCGAATACTGCGGCGTGCCTCTCAGACTTCGCCAATACAAATAACCGCCGATTCCGGCAATTGCAACAATGACAGTAAGTGTAGCCGCCGATATCTTCAGCACTTTGATCAACGGACTTTTTTCCGCTGGCTTTACAAAGCTATCGGAGCCTTCCGGCGCAAAGTTTATGGCATTGGGAATGACGGATGGTGGATGAGTCAAATCGCCTGATTCAAACTTCATTCCTCTTCCTTCATCGCTTATCCCTTTAAATATTGACATCATGAGGCTATTCAGATGCTAAAACCTCTGCGTCAAGTTTCCCGCTAGCTAATCGGATTTTCAATTTGTCACCTGTCTTTGCCTGTTGCGAATCGCGGACAATCATCCCTTCCGCCGTTTCCGTGATCGAAAAACCGCGCTTCAGCACCGACAGCGGCGAAAGAGCGTCGAGGCGTGCCATTGTTAAAGCCAATGACTGATGTCTTGCACGCGTCATCTCGCCGCCCGTCGCAGAGTGCCGCTGATCCAACAGAGCAAGACGCTGCGTGTTATCGGCCACTTTCGCGGCGAGCCTGATGGGTGACAACCGAGAGCTGACGGCGTTCAATCTTTCAGATTGCCTCTGCACCTCTGCGTCGATCGCGTTCTCTGCGTTTAAAGCCAGTCCGTCCACCAAGTGTCGCATTTCCCTCACCTTCGCCGGGAACTCCACAAATACCGGTGATAATGCCAGCGATTGCAGGTCTGTTTGAGCCTGCAATAACTTGTAGCTAATTAGCTGTGCAAGATCGCTTGTCCGTCGCGAAAGATGTTCGACGATCTCCTGTTCGGCCCTTGCAACGATCTCTGCCGCGGCCGACGGCGTGGCGGCCCGCAGGTCGGCTACGAGATCCGCGATCGTAAAATCAACTTCGTGTCCGACGGCCGATATTATGGGAATTGCCGAAGCTCGAATATGCCGTGCGACAATCTCTTCATTAAATGCCCAAAGGTCTTCCGCCGAACCGCCGCCGCGACCTACGATCAGAACATCGATCTTCGCATGAAGCGTCGCTGCGTCGTTATACCTGTTGGCAAACAGTATCGCCTCGCTTATCTTTTCGCCAGCCGTTTCGCCCTGCACCAGGGTTGGAATAAGGACAATGCTGATCGAACGGGCACGCCGCGACAGAACGTGCAGGATGTCGAAATAAGCGGCTCCGGTAGGCGACGTGATAACGCCGATCCGCTTCGGAAAGCTCGGCAACGCTCGTTTCAGGCTTTGGTCAAACAAACCCTCCTTTTCGAGTTTCGCCTTGATTTGCTCATACGCAACCGCCAACGCCCCTTCACCCACCGGCTCGAGCGATTCGACGATCATCTGATATTCGCCGCGTGGCTCGTATAGCGATAGCCGCCCGCGAACCCGAACCTGCAAACCGTCAAAAGGCTGAAACCGGATGCGAAAATTTGTGGTCTTCCATACCGCTGCCCGCAATTGCGACGAACCATCATGCAGCGTAAAGTACCAATGCCCAGACCGCGCCGCCGTAAAATTAACGATCTCACCCTCAACCCACACCGACGCAAACTGCCGCTCGATCGCCGCCCGTACCTCGGCGTTCAACTCCGAAACAGTCATCGGACGCTGTTCTTGATCGTCAAAAAGTGATTGTAAAAGTCCCTGATGCACGACGTGATTCTACCTTTTTTCATATGCAAAACGCGAAGCAACAAACTGCGGTCATCGACAAAAAAAACAGGACCGGAGCATTCCGGTCCTGCTAAATACCAGTGCGGTATTTCCCCCTTGTTCTTTCCTCCTGCCTTCAGCAGCATAAACCGATCGAACTTCAGACCTGACCCTGAAGTGGATGGCAAGCTTAGGATACAGAGCCAACCTTGAGGAAAACTTGAGCAAAGAACCCAAATAGACTACGCCCATGAATTTACCCATGCCGTCGCAGCGGAACCGCTGCGCCATCACCTTGAGAATCAATGGCCAAATCTCCGCCTACGAATTCGAGCATTCTCTCCGCAATCGCACCAGCCCGCATCTTGATAAACTCGGCCGTATCACCCGCAAACTTCCGATCGACCGTTTCGGTAAATATCTCCAGCCACCGCGTAAAGTGCGCCCGCCGCAGTGGCGTTTTCTCGTTCAGATCTCCGTGGACCTGCAGTGGGTTCCGCCCGTGTCTTGAATAATCTCCCGTCCGAAAGAGCAGAGTTTCCCAAAAATCACCGATGATCGGCAGGTGATGCTCAAGATCAAGTTTTGCGATATCGGTAAAGATAAAACCTATCACGTCGTCAGTGATGGCTCGTTTGTAGAACGCCCGCATCAGTTCGTCAATATCTTCCCTGTTTTCGATGTCTTTATTCATAGCCGCCCAGTTCCGTTGTCTGGTTTGTGCCTTTCGTGACCATCAGGTTTATCGCAAACCAAACGAACGCTACTGCTCCGACCGCGAAGATCGTATCTCCAAACAACCGCATCCAACGCAGATTCTGCATCACTTCAGTCTGCATAAACTCCGCGCTTCGTGCCGACCAATAGCCGACCGAAACCGATTGATACGTTTGCAGCAAACCGATTGGCAGCAGGCTGAATAAAATTTCCATCAACATCCCGATATTTATCGCCCAGAACGCGAAAGCCAGCAGTTTTGTGTTCCAGATACGTTCGGGCTGCATCGCCCGCATGCAGAACAAAAGCAGTGCCAGTCCGAGTGTGCCGTAAACACCGTAGAGAGCTCCGTGAGCATGAACCGCCGTCGTATTCAGCCCCTGCATGTAATACAGGGCTATCGGCGGATTGATCATAAACCCGAAAACACCGGCTCCGACCAGATTCCAAAACGCCACGGCGACGAAGAAATATACGACCCATTTATACTGCACCAGCCACGGCCGGACTTTCGAATGGCGGAT
>JANNGV010000671.1:0-7267 GCA_031404055.1 Chloracidobacterium sp. | reverse complement strand
CGCTCGGATCGAGGCGCCGTTTGCCAAGAGCTCCGCAAGCGTCCCGGAGCCGCCGACCTCGATAACACGGTCGGCCCCGACCTTACCTGTAAGCTCAAGAACGGCCGCGTCCCAATCTTCACGAGTTTTGTAATTGATCGTCTCATCGGCGCCAAGCTTTCGCACCCGCTCGAGCTTTTCATCGCTGCTCGACGTGACTATCACACGGGCACCGGCCAGTTTTGCAAACTGAAGTGCGAATATCGACACACCGCCGGTACCCAAAGTGACGACTGTTTCGCCGGGCTTTATTCGTCCGGCAACGGTAAGGGCATTCCAGGCCGTCAATGCCGCGCAAGGCAGCGTCGCTGCTTCCTCGTAGGATAAATGCTCCGGAATTCGAACGACCGATTCCTGGTCAAACGCCGCGTATTCCCGCAGAACCCCGTCCCACTGTGCACCCGCCCCAAGCGATGTCCGCCGTTTCTCTTCGCTCGTTTCGCCGTCCAGCCAGCCTTGAGCAAAGATAGGCATAACGCGGTCGCCAATCTTCCATTTCGAAACACCGTCGCCAATCGCCGTAACCTCACCGGCACCATCGGAGAATGGTATCGCCGGCAGTTTCATTTTGGGATTGTATGTGCCCGTAACCACCATAAAATCCCGGTAGTTCAGCGAAGCCGCATGAAACTTAATCAAAATCTGCCCCGGTTTCGGCAAAGGATCTTCGCGCTCGACCATCGCAAGATTGTCGATTCCAAATTGTTGAATTTCGTAAGCCTTCATAAATAAATCCCGCGAAACAAGCCGAACCGAGTATTTTCGCATCGCTCGCGCAAATTTCGCGGGCGACCTGTTATTTCTTCCTGGGTGTTTTGTTATTTAGCTGGAGCACGACATTGTCGCGTATCAAATCGTCGGCTTTTCCGGCGTAAACGATGCCGAAATCCTTTCGATTGATAGAAAACCCGGCGAGCACGATAACGGAATCGTCGTTGATCTTAATATTGGCCGGAAATGTGATGGACTTGGTCTGGCCGTGTAATTCTAGATCTCCGGTGACGTCGTAATTGTAGCCAGTCTTGCCGCTCGGCTGTAATTTTGTCGATTTGAAGGACGCCTTCGGGAATTTTGCAACGTCAAAGAAATCGGCTGATTTCAGATGATCGGTCAGCTTTCCGTCGTCGGCATAAACCGACGCGGCGTCGATCTCGACAGAAACGCTGCTCTCTTCGGCCTTGCCGTTGACAAGATCGAGAGTGCCCGTAAACATTGCAAAACCGCCCTCATGTTTGCCGGTAACCTTGGAGCCGACAAAAGTTACGGTCGAGTTAGACGCCGTGATCGGCAAAGTTTCGCCCTTTGCCGCCGCCGGAGCAGTGACCGGGTTCGCCGTATTTGAAGGCGTTGCATTTGACGGTTCAGAAGTCGTGGCTTTTGGCTTATTCGCCGCCGGATCTTCGCACCCCGCCAAAAAAACCGACAGCGATAAAACAACTAACGATACTATTCTCATGTATTTGTCTCCTCAAAGATTTCCGATAATTTATTACACATTCCTATTACACTTTTGCATTAGCAGCCATGTCGTCGTTCCATTCTTTCAGCAAACATCGAATTCGCCTGGATTGACCGGCCTTTCAATATATTCTGTCATTTTCGCCGCGACCTCAATTGTTCGATCTCTTTTTCCAGCTTTTCGATATGCTCGTTTAGCGGCCGAACCATCTGCCGCACTTCTTCGATCGAATACCGCGGCGTAATGTGCTGCGGACAATTCCAGTCAAACGCTTCAACCTTCAGAATAATCGCTCGCTCGATCTTCGCTTTATAGGCTGGATCGGCAAGCTTTTCGAGAAGATCGGGCCGGTCGGCCGCATCGTGGATCTCGACATCCGCAAATATCTTTAGCCGTCGCTGGTTGGCGTAATCCATCAGGAATATCGCGACTTTATTATTAACAGCGATATTGCCGACGCTATTATATTGTAGATTTCCGCGAAAATCCGCGAAGCCAAGTGTTTGCCAATCCAAAACCTTCAAAAATCCCGCTGGGCCGCCGCGAAATTGAATATATGGTCGGCCGCCTTCGCCAACCGTAGCCATATAAAAACCATCCCTTTGCTCGATAAAATCACTCTCAGCGTCGGTGAGAACAACGTTTTTTTCCGCACCTGCCTCGAATTTGGAATAATGCTTTCGCGATCCGTAATGTTCCTGCGCCTTTTTTACGGAAGGTGTAAACGCAATCTCGTGAAACTTGTTCGGCATAACCTTACCCGCGACGCCGGCCAATGCCGGTAAATCAAACTATTGCACCAAACGTTGGAGCACTATACTCGCCTTTAAGAACAGCGGATAAAATCGCATCAACCCTGTCGTGAGATCCAATAAGAACTGCGGCGGCCCGAATTGCATCGATAAGCACTCGGACAATTGAGTAAACATAAAAACCCTCCCTTCGCTCGATGACCTACCCATGCTCGTTCTGTTCTGTAACTTGTTTGTAACTTAGTTTATTACAAATCAAGTCAAAAAAAATTAAACCTTCCCTTGCTCGATCATCTCAAACACACTCTGAAGCGTGTACTGCGACAACTTTTCGCCAATGCTTTTGTCGATCTCTTTCTGCAACCGGCACAACACTGCTTCGATATTTTTTCCTATCGGACAATCCTGATCCGGCGTTTTGCCGTGCAAAGCAAAAGCCTCGCCGCATGAAACCGCCTTATAAATTTCCGCAAGAGTTATCTCCTTCGGACACCGTGCAAGACGGGTTCCGCCTGTCGCTCCAGTTTGCGAGATAACCAGATTTGCCTGGCTCAGCTGTCCGAGCAATCTGCGGATCACGACGGCATTTGTATTCACGCTGCCGGCGACATATTCGGATTTGACCTTCTCTTCACCCGATTTCGCCAGCATTACCAATACATGCACCGCCATTGAAAATTGACTATTTGCCGCCATAACTGTAACAAGTTTAGTTACAGATAAAATATTTGTCAAGCGCTTTCGAAAACTTTTTTCTCTGCTTTGCTCGAATCTCTGATAGCAGTATTTTCTCGTGCCCTCTGATATATTAAATTCGAATGGGCATTCGCGAAATAATAAAACGATTGATCGGCAAGACCGGCTATTCTCTCGTCCATCTGCCGGATGTCGAGAAACTTTACGATCGCGACGGCCTCATAAGCGTACACAATCACGACTTTATGAGCGATCCTTCGTTCCAGAAGGCTTACGCCCGCGGAGTGCTCGCTGCCGGGGATTACCGTTGGCAGTGGCGCGTGCATATCGGACTTTGGGCCGCGGCAACCGCCGTGAAACTGGATGGCGATTTTGTCGAGTGCGGAGTCAATCGCGGCTTTCTTAGCTCGGCGATTATGGAATATCTTGATTGGAACAGCATGGGGAAAACATTCTATCTGCTCGACACATTTGCGGGACTTGATAGTCGACAAATTATCGAATCTGATAGTTCTGCTGCGGACCGCAACGAAAAACACCTAACCGAGGGTTTTTATGTCCGGGATGTCGAATCAGTACGGGAAAATTTTTCAGGATGGAAGAATGCTCGGGTTATTCAAGGGTCGGTGCCGGATACTCTAAAAGAGATCGATTCGCGGAAAATTGCGTATCTGCATCTCGACATGAACTCCGCTCCACCTGAAGTAGCGGCATTCAATTATCTTTGGGATCGTCTGGTGCCGGGTGCCCTAATTCTTCTCGACGACTATGCATTCGCGGGCTATGAGGACCAGAAACTTGCAATGGATAGGGCCGCAGCCGAAAAAAATATAAGAATCGCCTCGCTGCCGACCGGTCAGGGCCTTGCGTTAAAGCCCTGGCCGGGTTCAGAAGATCTCCGGTAAAGAAGGTGGTCTACTAATCGTTTGCTATCCGCGTCGGGCTGTCGTCCACGTCAACGAGCGGATAATCGCCGACCATGGGCGGATCTATCACGGGATAAGGATCTTCGACATCCGGGGGAACCGGGATAGGCTCGCGTTCCACATCGCCATTTGGCGGAACACCAGTGTTGCCGGGAT
Source organism: Chloracidobacterium sp. (assembly GCA_031404055.1). GTDB lineage: Bacteria > Acidobacteriota > Blastocatellia > Pyrinomonadales > Pyrinomonadaceae > OLB17. Next base: position 3,239 of record JANNGV010000671.1, on the reverse strand, counting down.
TGCGTTGTGCCGGGTAATCGTCGTCTACCACGGTTGAATTGACATCAGGATTTTGTTCGGGTTGCATAATTGATATCTCCTTTTTGATATCAGACGAATCTGCAATCACCGTGCCGGAAATTCCGCATCAAAACCCTACACCGACCCCGCTCAGACAATTTAACGTGATTCGTAAATGAGGATTCCCTTTTTTGTTTTCGACTCGCTGACGCCACCGATCACGGCGCCAACCGGTATTCCATAAAGAAAACCGCCCGCGGCGGCCAGCCCGTTTGTCTTTGTTGCAACCGTGTAGATAGCCCCGACAAGAACTCCCGCTCCTGCTCCCGCAAACGCCCCGATTACCGCTCGCTTCAAAATGGAAACTCGGCGTCCGAGATAAACAGCAGCAATTTCGTTTCGATCCAGCTCGAACGTCTTTCCGCTTTTCAAAAGCCGCAGCGAACCATCCGTCGCGCTTTGATACTTTGCCTTGATAGTTTGCCCGGTCTTCGTTTCGACCACGACAGATTTTTTTTCGGACAAGGATTGCACATTCTTCCATTTGTCGTTGTCGGCTTGCCCTTGGACAGCTGAGGTGAGCAGCCAGAAGCAGGATGTCAGTAGACACGTGGTGGCCAGTGATCTCAGATTCATTATTTGTCTCCCATAAATCAAAATATCTTCAGATACTAATGAAAACGCATGTAAGCGTGGATGGTTATGGGACACTTTTCGAAACTGTCACTATCAGAATAATCAGAAGTGAGATTCTTTAAGCTGCTGCAGAGAGGAATCGGAGATAAGCCGAAATGTACGGACGCGTTCGTCGCCCGCAAAATGCGTCGCTGAAAACGAATCACATATTATTACAGACGCAGCCTCCAGGCCGTCGCGCCAGTTTTCGTCTTCGGTCGAACGGATGATCAAGGCCTCCGGATCGATTTTCGCCGCCAGCAGGAACAGTTTTGCCAGCACGATAAAATGCCGCCAGGCGGAAACCACCGCAACAAGGTCGGTTTGCGAAGGCCGCTCCGAACCGGCCATCGTCAACGGTACCGAGTTGACATTAATATATATGCACGAGACGCCGGGCGGCATTAAAGCGTTGAGTTTTTCCTTCTCGTCGAACAAAGCCGCGATCTGCACGTCACCGCTCACCGTTTCAGCCACGAAATTCTCCAGGGCGATTCCAGAAACCCGACAGTCGAGAGCCGAACGTATCTCCTCGACAAGTATAGACCGAAGGCCGAGATCCGATTCGACGACAAGTACCTCGCGGATCTGTTCGGAATTCAGCCATTTTTGCATTGCCGCCCGAACATTGTTATGCGTAAAACCGAATGCCGCAGCCCGTAAAACAAACTGGCCGAGCAACTGCTCGATACTTATCGAATCTTCTGTCTCGACTGCGGCATCGCTTACATAGACGCCGCTTCCCTTCCGAAAGCTGACCAGGCCTTCGCCCGCCAACTCACGGTATGCGGCCGACACCGTGTTTTGATGGATATTAAAGCGGCGCGCAAGTTCGCGCGTGCTTGGCAATTTCTCGGACGGGATCAGATCGCGACTCGTAATACCAAGCCTTATTTGGGTCACAAGCTGCTCGTGCACCGTCACTTCCGAATTTTTCGAGATCCAAAGTTTCACCTCAAAGATGATAAGAAACACACGTCTTATTATCAACGAAGCTCGGCTGTAGTGCGGGGTCAGTTTGAGAACAAACTTGGTCTCTGTCTCCTCCGCGAACATCTCAGAGTCCTCCGCGTTGAATATTATTTGACTATTATTCAACGCGGAGAGCACGGAGATTAACGCGGAGATCGCTGAAATACTGCTCAGAACCTGCAGAAATTTGCATCGCTCGAGATTAATACAATGGAAGCCGAAGCCGGAATTACCTTTAGAACCAACCCTCAAGCTTCCATCCGCGCGAAGCAAACAGTGGAACGAATGCCGGCGGAATGAACAACCGGTCTTCCGGATTAGGAATACTGAAGTAGTTTTGGGGCCTGAGAATCACGTCGTCGTTTTTGCTAAGGTCTATTACGGCCCGATTTGGCGGTTCGCGACGGCCGAGATATCGAATTTCGAATGCCTCGAAGCGTAGCGGATTTGCGGGATTGAAGGCTCCTATTCCGTTAGTTCGGGCTTGTTTGACAAAAGTTCTGGCGCGTTTCAGGGCTGGTGTGGCCTCGGCGACCTTATTTGCGGTTCCCGGACCGATGACCGAGCTCAAAAGAGGTATTGAGCGGAAAGGATCGATATTCGGCCAAATGAAATATGGCAGTGCCGCTCCATTTTCCAGCATCCGCTCGTTGTAGGACAGCGGCCGCGGTGAAGGGATATTGGCGTCGTCCTGATTTCGGTTGATGAATGCCAGAAAGCGCCCGTAGGTGTCAAATACCTCAAATGAAAAGGCGATAAAAAATTGGAACGCAGCCGGAGTTTGACCCAGGGCCGTAATATCAGACTGAACCAGCCCAATCAGTGACTGTTCGGCGTTGTCGCCGTGCAAACGATGGTTGACACCTCCTCCGGGCCCGATGCGGGTTCGCAGATGGGCTTCAAGGTCCGCGTCGAGATCAAACGGCCCGAACTGCGGCAGAAACGGATCGGTTAAATACGCTTCCCATTGAGAAGAGTTTAGATTCGAGCCGCCTGTGCCTGGCAAATCGAACGACTTTTCGGGTGTGTCGATACCCAAAAAACGGATCGATCCGCTGCCTTCGAGATGAAGGCCTATCGTGTCGCCGTCGGCAATAGCCGCCGGGAGAGTTTGCGGTTGTCCGGCCGCGTCGCGGCGGATTGATGCAATAGCTCGCGGCATTCCGGAAGTTGCAAAGAATACATTAGGCATGGGTCATCCTCCTGGACTATAACGCGCAGACGGTTCGGATTTCCGTTTTTGCCAAAACAATGCAAAAAAAGTTCGTTTCACCTAAACTGCTTCCGAAGCTCGTCGCCGTCGATACGCTCGGCACATAGAAAAAAGGCCAGGTCTGAAATTCAAACCCGGCCCTCAATTTAATTTACTGAACCCGACGAACTATTTTCCTGGAATTTTTATCTCACGTCCCGCACCGAGTACTGAATTGGGAAGCAATCCATTGTACTTTGCAACTTCGGTCGGATCAGCTCCGTTTCGCGTGGCTAGTTTGGCGACCGTACCCTTCGAGCGGCAGCGGGCGCGGCGCGGCTGGGCGTGGTACCTGGCGCTGGCGCACCTGCTGCTCTTCTTCGCCTACGCCGTCGATTTC
>JANNGV010000670.1:0-6699 GCA_031404055.1 Chloracidobacterium sp. | reverse complement strand
GCGAACCTGTTTTCAAAATAAGCTTAACCTTAGTTTGCCTCGGCAAAGTGAATCGGTCAAGCAATTTCATAGGCGAACGTGATAAAATTCGGAACGGCAGACGGCGATTATGGAGAGCGAGAAAAACAAATCACGGGATGGTTGGTTAGGTGATATGCCGATCCAGGCGGAAACGATTGCCTTTCGGGCCGATGAAATGATCTCTTGCGCGAAATGCTTGAAATCCAATACGCCTAATCGCGCAAGCTGCCTGTATTGCGGCACCCCAATCGAACTGCCGGAAGAACGCAAGCTTCAGGCTAAACTAAACCTGCGGCCGCTGGAGAATTGGGAAAAGGGCTTCAACCTGGTTTTCGTGCCGCCGGTTGATGAACCGGACGCAGCGGGCATTTCGCTTTATTTATCGATCGATCAGGATGTGCTTGAGCAGATGCTTGGAGCAAAACAGCCGTTTCCGATCGCCCGTATCGAATCAGAGGCGGAAGCCAACATTGCCATCGAACAACTGAGAAAATTTGGGTTGAATGCCTTGGTCGTCAGCGACGAAGTTTTGCATGCCGACCGGCTTCCGACACGGCTTCGCGAGATCGAATTTGGTGATGGATCGATAATCGTTACTGATTTCAATACGGGCGAGAGGAACGAGATCGGCCGGGATGACCTGCGGCTGATCGTCGGGGGTTCAGTGATCGAATCGAAAACCGAATCGGTCGAAAAGCGTAAAAAAAAAGAGACGAAGCTGCTGCGGGAAACTGAAACATCTTCGGACGAAAAGCTGATCGATATCTATTCCGGCAGCGACATGACCGGTTTTCGTGTCCCGACAAAAGGTTTTGATTTTTCATGCCTCGGTGCCGAAAAAGGGCTTATCGCCTCGGCAAATATGGAACGGCTGAAAGAGCGACTCGTGAGATTCTCACCGGCCGCGAAAATGATTGACGAATACGGGGCAGTTGCCAGCGTTCTAAACATGGTGTGGGAGATCGATAAGCAAAAGGATTTTAAGGGCCTGACGAGAACGGGCATAGGGCGATCCGGCTTCGCAAACGTGGCGCGGACAAGCAATCTGACGCAATTTACAAAATACTCGCGGCTGCAGCGGCACCTAATATGAAGAAGTCTAGAGTCAGGAGTCTGGAGTCTGGAGCAGAAAAGTTGAGAGTCGAGAGTCGAGAGTCGAGAGCGGAAAACAGAAAGATTGGAGAAAAAGACTCACGACTCACGACTCATGACTCTCGACTAATTTACGGCGTTTTGCCGGTCCTAGAGGCTCTACGGGCAAACTCACGCCGCATCGACAAGGTCTTTATCGTCGAAGGTGTAAAGGAGCAGCGGCTGAACGAAATTTTCGACCTTGCCCGCAAAAGTTCAATATTGATCGACCGTGTGTCACGCGAGAATCTTTCAAGAATTGTCGGCGGCGGAGCAAACCATCAGGGCGTGGCGGCGATGACGGCTTCGGCGGATTATGTGTCGGCGGAAGAGATATTCGACGGCATCGAAGGCGAGGCTTTGCTTGTAGTTTTGGACGGGATCGAGGACCCGCGAAATTTGGGTGCGATATTGCGCACCGTAGAGTGTGCGGGGGCGGACGGCGTCTTTATTCCGGAAAGGCGGGCGGTCGGGCTTACGGATACGGTGGCCAAATCGTCGGCGGGAGCGACGGAATATGTAAAGGTTGCGAAAGTGTCCAATCTGAACCGTTTGATCGAAGAGTTGAAAGAGCGGAAAATTTGGGTCGTAGGCGCAAGCGGCGACGCCGAAATGAGCTACGATGAATGGGATTGGAAGCTGCCGTCGGCATTGGTGCTCGGGGCCGAGGGAAGCGGCCTTCACCGGCTTGTCGCCGAAAACTGCGATGTTTTGGTGAAAATCCGTATGTATGGAAGAATAGAATCTTTGAACGTTTCGGTCGCCGCGGGCGTAGTGTTATTCGAAGCGAAAAGACAAAGACGGTAGGTTCAAAGTTTAAAGTTTAAGGTTCAACGTTGATATTTAGCTCCTATTCCTGACGTCGAACATTAAACCTTGAACTTTGAACCTGAAACCTAAGAGTTAAAGCTATGTTTTGTCCAAAGTGTGGAACTCAGAATCCTGAAACCGGCAAATTTTGTCGAAGCTGCGGTGTCGATCTCGGCAACGTTTCGGCCGCCATGAGTGGCGAGCTGTCTGCACATTTTACGGATGCCGGTGTTGCCGAGATTCACCATAAGGCCAAGCGCCGAAGCGATCCGAATGAAGTTTATGCCGACGCGATAAAGAGCATTATTTCGGGGCTCGGATTTCTGATCGTAGCTATCGCTTTGCTTACAACCGGCGTCGCGGGTGGTAAAGCCTGGTGGTGGGCTATGCTCTTTCCGGCCTTCACATTTTTGGCTAAAGGCATATCGGAGTATATGAAGTACGGGAAGATGGAAGAATCGCGAGCGGGCCAGGCGTCGCAACAGCCATTTGAGTTGAATCAACCCAGAGCAAATGCAGGATTGCCACCCTCGCAAACGGAATACGTTTCACCGGCCGAAGGCAAATACAAAACCGGCGATCTTGTTCCGCCAAGCGTGACCGACAGCACCACGAAGCTTCTCGAACTCGATTCTGAGGGACAGACGATGACGCTGCCGAAGAAATAATCTATTTCTTACGTAAGCTCATCTTATGCCCATTCAGACGTTCGATCATTCTTAGATAACTCTTTGGAAACAATCGAGACAGGTGGCTGATCGCCCGGGCGTCCTTGCCGATCAGAAGGCGGGGATTTTTCGATTTAATGGCCTCAATTATATCCTCAGCCGCGTCCTCCGGAGAAGTTTTCGCAATCTTATCAAAGAGTTTCGATCCCTGCTGTTTCCATTCATCGGCCGCGTTTTCGCCGACGCGGGAATTTTTGACGATGTTCGTTTTTACTCCGCCGGGGTGGACGCACATTATCGATACATTTGTCTCGGCGAGTTCGTGCCGCAGGCTCTCGGTAAAGCCACGGACGGCGAATTTTGAGGCGCAATAGGCTGTCTGCTCTTCGGGCGCGATGATGCCGAAAACGCTGGAAATGTTGACGATATGTGCTTCATCCTGGTCGATCATCAGCGGCAAAAACACTTTGCAGCCGTACACGACTCCCCAGAAATTAATGCCCATCAGCCACTCGAAATCTTCGATTGAAAGCTGATCGAATGTTCCGATCAACCCGACGCCGGCGTTGTTTACCAGATGCGTAATACGGCCGTGATGTTCCATGACCTCACTGGCAAATTCCTTTACCTGATCGAGCTTTGAAACGTCGACGAGATGTGCCGAAACGGGAACGCCCATCTCTTTTACAAGAGCGGCTGTCTCATTCAAACCGTTTTCGTTCACGTCCGAGATAGCGACACCCGCTATACTTTCCCGAGCAAAACGAACGGCCAGGGCTCGACCGATGCCTGAAGCCGCACCTGTGATAACCGCAACGCCTTTATTATTTATTGGCATACCTGTTCCGAGAAGCTTTTTCCGAAAAAATTTAAAACTGATAGCGAAAAGAACGGATCGACGTTCTTCAGTTTACCTTCTCACGACAATCCTCGCGTTTCCCGCGTTACCGTTTGCGTCGAAAACGCGTAAGGTTACGACGTACTCGCCGGGGGTTTTTACGGAGAATTCTATAGCATAGCGCTCATCAGGCGAATCGGAGATTCCGTCCTCAGCAAAGACCGCCTGCCATTCGCCGCCGTTAATGCTGAATTCAGCACGGTTAAGATAGCTCGATTTGTCGGACGCCGTAAATATGACGCGGGAGTTATCTCCGTTTATCTGCGGCACACCGGCGGCGGCAATGATAGGTTGGCTGTTGTCGATATCGAATGGCCCACTTACCTTTTCGCCCATCAAGACCTGGCCTGAAGGATTGGCAGGCGAGTCCTTTGCGACGATCTTTACGGTATAGCGGCCGTCGGCGAGCGATTGACCGTCTATTGTAAAGAAGTTTTCGGCGATGTTCTCGCGAAGCAATTTGTAGGTTGTTTCGCCTACCTCCTTGTAATAGACGTCATGCACGAGCTTGTCGCCGTTACGGTCTTCGGCCGTCCATTGGAATGCGCGCGCCGCCCGCTGAAAAACCCTTCTCGGCGGGATAGATGCATTCGGTACGCCGAACATTTGCGGGTCCAGGCCAGAAAGTTCAATGTTCGGATCGATCTGAATCGGCGGATTGGGCAGCAGGCCCAGGTTTGTCGGCAGCACCTGTATCGACAGAATCTCGGGTGCGATATTTCGCGGAAGGAATGAAACGCTGACCTCATTCAACGTTGGACCGCCGCCCGCACTTTTAAGGACGGCACGCCACTGTAGAAATTTTGCATTTGGGCTGGCGATCTGGCCGCTGCCTGCCTGACCGGTAACGGCGTTCCAAGCGCTCCACGTTTCTTCGGGCCGCTCTGTGTTGCCGGAACGCGTCTGGATCTGCACATTTCCGGTCGAACGCCACCATATCCGGCCCCAGGAAGCAACGGATTTTGCATCTAGCACGGCGGATTCGTACGTTCCTTCCGCCACGGTGTCGGATCCGATCCTATAAAGCGTTCCCTGATTGCTCGATGTTGCGTAAAGGTTTGAGCCTTGGCTCTTGATAGTTGAGATCTGGCTGGCTTCGGTCTGAAGAGCAAGCGTCTCGCGGCCGTCGTTATGAATACTGTAAATACGGCCCTTATCGGATGTGCCGAGCATTACGCCGTTTCCCGTCTGGTGTGCGTAAATTGAAAAGCCGGCCACTGTCGCCGATGCCCACAGAACGTCGGTTCCGCCATCCGGCAGGATTCGATAGACCGCGGATTTTGCTCCCGTAAGATCGTACCTGCTCTTTTGCGGCGGTTCGGGTGTGGACGGCGACCGATTGGCCGAAACCGTTTTTGATTCGGGTGTCGCGGATGGAGCGGGTGCGGCGGCCGGTGTCACAGCAGACGCGGAATCTCCCAGGGCGAGTACATAGACCGAGCCGTCCGGGCCGATTGCAAGCTCGTGTATTTCGCGCAGCGGCGAGTCCAGCAGAGCGAAAGGTTTACCGTCGGGGCCGAATTTCAAAACCAAGCCGTTCGAATCAGTACCTGCGTAGAGATTGCCTGCTTTGTCCACGGCGAGCGTGATGATATGGGTATCGCTTGTGTCAAAAAGCAGCGACGATTCCGGAGCAGCATTCGCCGTTCGGACTCGGTATATCTTTCCGCTCTCTCCGGTTCCGACCGCGAGGCTCCCGTCATTCATTACCGCCAGCGACCAGATATATTTTTCTTTCGCGTCGAAATATATCGAGGATTTTCCGGCAGCGTCGATTCTGTAGACTTTTCCATCAGGCGACGTTGCGGCAAAGAGGTCACCGTTTTGAGCGAAGGCAACGGCCGTGACGTTCATTTCTGTAAGGTCCGCAAAAAGCGAACCGGTCCCGGTGGCGGTTACCTTGAAAATCTTGCCGTCCCCGCCAGTGCCTAGATATACATTCCCGCTCGAATCAACGGCGCTCGACCAAATGTAAGGCTGTCCGGTTTTATAGACTTCCGTTAATTTGGGGGCGAGACCGATTGCGCCGCTGCTGTCAATTGAAACGTTTCGGGCATCACCTTTGAGAACGTCGGTGCGGGTGTTGACCGACCAGATCGATGGTTCGCTGGCCAAAGCTGACATTGAGAGAATGCTTGTCAGAAGCAGGGAAATAAAGAGTTTTTTCATTTAGGTAGAAAATTACTGGGTGAATAAAAACTACTAAATATAATCACAAATCAGCGCAAAAAGACACCGCGCGTATCGGCGCGGTGAAAATGTTGAAAGCACGCATTCCGGTTGTGTTCAGGGTTTAAGCTTGAGCTTTACCTGCCTTTGTTTTTTGATTCAGCTCAGATTCGACAAGAGCTTCTGTCGGTTCTGCGTTAAGGAAATGCAAGGCGTCCTTTAATTCATCGGCGTCGCCCGTGATCAGGCGGGCGCTTCGTTCGCGTGTAAGATATGCCCAAAACCATTCAAGCAGGACATATAGGCGGTTGCGGAAACCGATCAGGAAAAAGACGTGCAGGAACAGCCACATCATCCAGGCGATGAAGCCTTTGAAATGAAAGCCCTGGACATCGGCGATTGCTTTGCTGCGGCCGATAGTTGCCATCGTGCCTTTATCTATGTATCGGAAATTCTTGCGCGCTTTTCCGTCGATATCGGCGAGAATGTTGTTTGCCGTCGCCGTGCCCATTTGCATCGCGGCGGGACTGACGCCGGGAACCGATTCGCCGTTCTCCTGCTTTAGCGATGCCATATCGCCGATGACAAAGATATTCTTGCTGCCCGGAATTGTGAGGTCGGGCTGAACAAAGACACGCCCGGCTTTGTCGGTTTCGACGCCCAGTTCCTTACCGATGGGCGATGCGGCAACACCCGTTGCCCACAGTACAACATCGCAGTCGATCCAATTTTCGCCGACCTTTACACGGCCCGGCTCGATGTCGGTGACAAAGCTGTTCAACTTTACTTCGACGCCGATGTCTTCGAGCTGTTTTTTTGCACTCGCCGAGAGCTTTTCATGAAATGTGCCTAGGACGCGGTCCGAGCCTTCGAAAAGCATCACGCGTGCTTTTGTCGTATCGATGGCTTTGAAATCCTTGGCAAGAGCCATTCGCGCAATATCGGCGATCGCTCCGGCGAGCTCAACGCCGGTTGGGCCTCCGCCGACCACGACGAAATTCA
>JANNGV010000669.1:0-1774 GCA_031404055.1 Chloracidobacterium sp. | reverse complement strand
GCACCTGCTGCGCGCCCAGCAGCACGGTGGCCGCGGTGCCCGCCGCGCAGACCACGGCAATGGCCTTGGTGACGGCACCGGCCGTGCGTGCGCTGCGCACACCGGACTCAAAGTGCGCTTCGATCTCGGCCTGGAAGCGCGGCCGTTGCTGGGCATTGGCCGCAACTGTAAACGAAACAAAAATCAATAGGAGGGCGAATGTACGAAGCATTATCGCAATTCTTTCATTGTTCAGGCGAATTGTAAACCGTTTTGAAAAATGAGCATTGAGTTGGCGTCGCGTTTTGGACAACCCGGACGAAAGTTGGCACAATAAGGTCTGAACGCGATTGTATACTACCGTACGTTGCCTTAGACGTTGAATCGAAGTCAAACGCATGGAACTGCTCAATTTTCAAAAAGATCCCCCGGAACAAGGCAGCCTTCGCCTTGTCGCCGAACAAAAGGAACCTCGGAAGCTTCCGGAGATCGAAAAGCAGTTTGTCAATTTCATGTTTTTACGCGTTAATCCCGATTGGCGCAAACTCGATGCCCAAACTAAAAGTGAATATAAACATGAGTTTCAAGCGGTTCACAACTCGTTTTGCGAGCATTTTTTGCTTTACACCTATTCGCTGGTCGGCTTCGATTCGAAGGCCGACATCATGTTTTGGCGCATCGGCCGTTCCCTTGATCTGATTCAGGAGATGACGGCCAAATTGTTTCGAACGAATCTGGGCAGCTTTCTGGAAACATCGGAAAACTATCTTGCGGCGACAAAAAAAATGATGTTTATTCCCGATGACGGGAATGCTGGTCCGCAAAGCCGCTTCCATGTTGTCGCCGGAAGCGGCAACTACCATTTTGTCTATCCGTGTGCTAAACATTCGGATTGGTACGACAAGACAGGCGACGAACGAGACGCAATGATCGAGGAAAACTTTATGGTCGGCAAGAAATTTCCGAATATAAAGATCCATATGACGCATGCATTTGGCTTTAGCGAACAGGAATATCTTATTTCCTTTGAAACCGACGAGCCGCGAGATTTTCTTGCTTTGGCGGAAGAGTTGAGGCAGACGCCAGCGAGCAAATTTACTTTACGCGGAATGCCGGTTTACACGTGCCGAAAGCGAAGTTTGACCGAATGCCTGGACTCCCTGGGATAATGGTGATTGCCCGAAAATTTATGTTTAGCGGTCGTGTCCAGGGTGTCGGGTTTCGGTTCTTTACGCAACGCGTTGCCGCCAGATATCAGATCCGCGGTTACGTCAGAAATCTCGAAGACGGCCGCGTCGAGGCATTTGCACAAGGCGGTGAAAAATCGGTCGAAGCATTTAAGCAAGATCTCACCGCAGGGCCGCGATTTGCAAAAGTTAACGATGTTGAGGAAATTGTTCTGGAGCCTGACGAGACTTTTTTATCGTTCCGGATTGAACGTTAACATTAAAGATGGAATATAAATCGGCGGTCGCACGGAGCGGCCATGTATCGAAAATGGAAAACCTGAGAAAATTAGTTCGCGAAGTGCCCGATTTTCCGAAACCGGGCATTAACTTTTACGACATTACGACCCTATTAAAAGATCGGGATGGTCTAAAGCAGACGATCGACGCGTTGTATGATTTGTGCAAAAACGAAAAGATCGATACGGTGATCGGTGTTGAATCGCGAGGGGCCCCCTGCTGTTCACCTTCGTGCTCAGCAACATCGACTCCACCTCGTCTGAGGGCCAGGTCGTCACCGTTAAGACCAAGGTGCCGTGGATTGCGTTCCCGGCGTTCCTCTACAGCTC
>JANNGV010000668.1:0-2884 GCA_031404055.1 Chloracidobacterium sp. | reverse complement strand
CAGCTGCTCTTCTTGAGATTCTCGACCCGGCGCAGAACAACACGTTTCGCGATAACTATCTCGATCTTCCGTTCGATCTGTCGAAGGTGTTTTTTATCGCCACGGCAAACCAGCTTCAGCCGATACCGATCCCGCTTCGCGACCGCATGGAGATTATTCAGCTTGCAGGTTATGGCGACCGTGAAAAGATGAATATCGCGCGGCAATATCAGGTATCACGACAGTTAAAGGAGAACGGATTGACGGCTGAACAGCTTGATATTACCGACGACGCCCTTAATCTGTTGATAACCAGATACACGCGGGAGGCGGGTGTTCGACAGCTTGAACGCACCATCGGCAATCTTGCCCGCAAGGTTGCGTTGAAAGTTGCGCAAGGCCTGACGGAGAAGGTGACCATAACCGCTGCTGACGTAAAGGAATATCTCGGCTCGCCCCGGTTTTTCCCTGAAGAGGCGAGAACCGACATGCCGGCAGGCGTTGCGACCGGAATGGCGTGGACCGAAATGGGCGGCGAGGTGCTGTTTATCGAAGCCACCGCTCTGCCGGGCGGAAGCGGTTTGACGCTGACCGGCCAACTGGGTGACGTGATGAAGGAATCGGCCCAGGCGGCAAGGAGCTATCTGTGGTCGCACGCCACCGAGTTAGGAATAGACCCAGAAGCGATCAAGCAAAACGGCGTGCACGTCCACGTTCCCGCCGGTGCGATCCCGAAGGACGGCCCAAGCGCGGGTGTGACGATGGCGTCGGCACTGGCTTCACTGTATACCGGAAGGAAGGTTCGTTCCGACACGGCGATGACGGGCGAGATCACACTTTCGGGCCTAGTCTTTCCGGTCGGCGGCGTGAAGGAAAAGGTTCTGGCCGCGCATCGTGCCGGAATCCGCCGGATAATTCTTCCCGCGCAGAATGAATCGGACATTGAGGAAATACCGGACGACGTACGGAAGGAACTTGAGATCATACCGGCGAAACGGGTTGGCGATGTGTTAAATGCCGCTTTGGAAACGGATGTCGCGAAACCTTTTGCTATTCCCAACCTCGAGGCCTCTCGCCAGAAAATAGTCGACGATGGGGCAGAGCAATATGTGGCAAAGAAAAAATAGCTGATCGAGTCCCGCGTTTTAGTTTTGATTGCCGGGAGAAATTCAGTTTAAGCCAATCTGGTCGAGCAAGGCGGTAAATCGGACATCGGATCGCAGCGGGTCGAAAATCGGATCGACCTTTAGCATCACAAGGTGGTCGTTATGCTCCGCCTGAGATCGCTGTAACCACGCAAGAGCCTCCTGCTTGTTGCCGAGTTGTGCGTATTTGCGAGCAAGATTATACGGCGCGACGTAACCTTTCGAAACTTTTTCCTTCATCTCGTTAAGCTGATTTTGCCAAACAGCGCGAATGCCGCGTTTGCCGTAAGTTTTTCGCACGGTTTCAATCTTTTCTGCTTCGATTCCAATGGTTTGCATTCCCCTGATGCGTGTTCGGACTGCTTCGTCATACATGCCTTTTTGCTCGAATGCCATTTCACGGAAACTGTTGATGCCGTTGGCGTTGGAACTTAACTCGAGGGTCTTTTCTGACGTTTGTAGTGCCTCATCGTAACGACGGGCAAGGTAAAACGCGCGTTCCAGGTTTTGACTTGCGGGGATCGATGTCGGGTCAAGTTCGACGGCGCGTTTCGCCGCCGCTATTGCCTCGTCGTGCCTTGCGACGGACGACAAAAATATCGCATGCCAATTTTGGGCCTGCCAGGCGTTGGGATCGAGCTCCAACGCCCGCCTAAATCCCTCCTCGGCGCCGTTCCACTCCCATGAGAGCCATTTGATATGCGCCAGCGAGGCATGGGCTTCAGCCAAATTCGCATTTAGCTCGAGGGCTTTTTCCGCCGCACTGCGCGCCTTCGGCAGATTTTCACGCGCCGAAACGTAAGTGTAAGAAACCTGAAAAGCATAAGTATCCGCCAATCCGGCATAAGCCCCGGCAAATCCGGCATCTGCGACGATCGCCTGTGTAAAATGATCCATCGCCTTTTGTAAATTTTGCGGACTCGCTCTGCTCAGGAAATAGCGACCCTTGAGGTAAAGCCCGTAGGCTTCAGCATTTGCGGTTTCGGGCCGCGTCGGAAGACTTTCCCGGCCGTCGGATAATTTCAAATTCAGACGGTCGGCTATTTGGGAGGATATCGAATCCTGAACCGAGAAAATATCGGTGAATTCTGTCTTAAAGTCACCCGCCCAAAGCGATGAGCCGTCCGCGGTATTAATAAGCCTCGCGGTGACGAACAGGCGGTCGCCATTGCGTTGAATAGTGCCCTCAAGAACAGCTTCCGTTTTTAGGGCCTTTCCTGCCTGGATCGCCTCCGACTCAATCTCCAGATATCTTGAAACGGTCGAAGTCGGACGCACAACGATTTGCCGAAAGTTGCCGAGTCGCGTTATCACCGCGTCCGCCATCCCGAGTTCGAGCGATTTATCACGATCAGCTTCCGCCCCGACCGATCTAAATGGAAGCACCGCGATCGAGTTGATCCCGGACGTGTTTCCCCCGCCCGCGATCCAAAACGAGGTCGAGAAAATAATTCCGGCGACAACGGTAAATGCCATCAGCAACCATAAAATCGGGCGGTGCGTTTTTAGCGGCAAAGGTTTTTTTGAGGTGCCGGAAATTGATTTTACATCGGCGGGAAGCGGCACAAAGTCTGCTTCGACGGGCAATCGCCTGACAGGTTCGATAAAGCGATAGCCGCGTTTTGGCACCGTCTCGATAAATTTACGTGCACCGCCTTCATCCAGGACTTTTCGCAGAATCGAAATGTTGCGGGCCAGCGTCCCTTCCTCGACAAAAGCATCAGCCCAAATTTTATCGAGCAGCTCATCTTTTTCCATCA
>JANNGV010000667.1:0-12324 GCA_031404055.1 Chloracidobacterium sp. | reverse complement strand
GTCCACATAACCAATTATTACCACAAAGATTCCGGTGGCATCAGCACGGCTTACAATAAGCTGCTCGAAGGTGCAAATCGTCACGGGCGGCATGTCCGGCTGATCGTTCCGGGTGAGGAAAGCTGCGTCGAAGAGGTAGGTGAGTTCGGACGCATATATTATGTGAAGGCGAATCATTCGCCGGTTTTCGATAAACGCTATCGCATTCTAATGCCGTGGAACACATACATTTTCGATCAGTCCCCGATCAAAAAGATTTTGCGCGATGAGGCACCGGATATCATTGAGATCGGTGAAAAATATACCTTGAGCCTGATGGCCGGTCTGATCCGCAAGGGCATCATGAATATCGCGGCCAAGCGGCCGATGCTCGTGCATTTTTCGTGCGAAAGAATGGATGATAATGTCGGCGCGTTTATTTCAAACGGAAAGGCGAGCAAACGGTTTTCACGCTCTTTTATTCGCAATTACGTATTTCCGATGTTCGATTTTCACCTGACGAACTCCGATTACACCGCCTCGGAATTACTCGACGCCGTTTCGTACAGCAGCGGTGTGCGATTTATGAATTTTTGCTGGCGGCTGCTTCGCTCGGCCAAAGCGTCGGCCCGCGAACGGGTTTTTGTAAATCAGTGCGGTGTAGACGTTGAAACGTTCTCGGCTGCCCGGAAAGATGCTCAAAAGCGCAAGCGGATATGCAGCGAGAACGGTTTGCCCGATACGGCAAAACTTCTCCTTTATGCCGGACGCATCTCGCCCGAGAAAAACGTCGCTCTGCTGCCGAAGATAATGGAAACGTTGGCGAACGACAGCAAAAACGATTTTCGTCTTTTGATCGCGGGTGCTGGCCCGAATCAGGATTGGCTCGCCGCCGAGTGCGAAAAGGCTGCCGCCGGCAGAGTGCGAATGCTCGGACAGATGAATAATAGAGAAGAGCTTGCCGATCTTTTTGCGAACTGCGACGCCTTTGTCCATCCAAACCCGCGAGAGCCCTTCGGGATTACGCCGCTTGAAGCGATGGCTTCGGGCCTTCCGGTCGTCGCACCCAATTCGGGCGGGGTGCTTTCGTACGCGAATAATGAGAATGCATGGTTGGGTGATCCCGATGCGAAGTGTTTTTCGGAAGCCATTCGTGATATTTTTAGCGACGACTCAAAGCGGCAGAGCAAGATCCGATGCGCGCTGGAAACATCGGGAAAATATAATTGGGAAACATCAATCTCAAATCTCTTTGGGCTGTACGATAAAATGTTCGCCGAATTTTCTCAAAATCGCGGTGTTTATGCCTACGATAAGGCGCCTAAGGATTTCAACTTTTCTCAGGAGTCTATTTCTCATGCCTGATGTTCATTAGACCGACTGTTTGAACTTCCGCGAAAACGAAAAATGGCTCAGCCACTCAAATCGGTCCATTTAACCAATTATTATCACAAGAATTCGGGCGGGATAAGTACGAGTTTTAATAATCTTCTTGCCGCAGCCGAAAGCCATCAACGACTTGTGCGGCTGGTCGTCCCGGGCGAAAAAGATGACGTCGAGGACATCAATCCGTTCGCGAAGATCTACTACGTTTCAGCGAAATATTCCCCTCTCATCGACAGACGCTACCGGATCATGATGCCTTGGCAGTACATGGTCAAGGATTCGATCATCCGCAAAATTCTGCTTGAGGAGAGGCCGGACATTATCGAGATAACGGACAAATATACGCTGAGCATGATCGGAGCGATGATCCGCACGAACAGGTTCAAGCGTATCGGGCGCCCGATGCTGGTCCATTTTTCGTGCGAGCGTATGGACGACAACGTCGGATCGTTTTTGACAAGGGGCCCGCTGGGCAAATGGCTGGCCCGGCGGGTGATCGGCAATTACACCATGCCGAATTTCGATCACCACATCGCGAACTCAACCTACACGGCCGAGGAATTCTACGATTCGCTCTCGGTGGAAAAAAACCCGCGACGCAGTGACGCTTTTTTGAACTGGTGCTGGCGATTATTCAAAGCACCACGCGTTCCCGTGAGCGAAATGATCTCCGTTTGTCCGCGCGGCGTCGATTCGGTACATTTTACCCCTGAGCGAACTTCGGACGCTGTGAGAGCAGAAATGCTGGAGCGGTCCGGCATACCAGAAGACGCGATTATTTTACTGTATGCCGGACGCCTCTCGCCCGAGAAAAACATCGGTCTGCTTGTTGATCTGATGAAGATTCTCGCGGCTGACGCTGAGCAGGACTATCGCCTGCTTGTCGCCGGTGACGGGCCTCAGAGCGACTGGCTGAAGCAGCAAAGCGAAAAAAATGCAGCGGGCAAGATAATTCAGCTTGGACATCTGGAAAAGGAAACATTAGCGAATTATTACGCAAATGCCGACGTTTTTGTCCACCCTAATCCGAAAGAGCCGTTCGGCATAGCGCCGCTTGAAGCCATGGCATCGGGTGTCGCGACAGTCGCTCCAAACGCCGGCGGCATTCTCTCCTATGCGACAAATGAGAACACCTGGCTGGTCGAGCCAACCGATGAAAGATTTGCCGATGCGATCCGCGAAGTCGTATCAAATGACTCTATCCGCGAAGATAAGGTCACAAAGGCACTCAAAACCGCTCGTGCAAACACCCGTGAGGCTTCGACGGATCGCTTATTCGCGACCTACGACCGGATCTACGAGGATTTTCAGAATAGAAGGGAGTTGTTTACGGACCTAGAGAAAGCCAAGGATTTTGATTTTGTTAAAGAATTGTTAATCGGCAGCGTTTCCGGACGCAGCGAAATTGAAGACGGCGTATCATAGCTTTCCGATTGTCGCTTCTGCGTCTCTGCGTCCCTGCGGTAAAATTAGATCGATGCTCGAACTTGTATTGGCCAATCTAAAAGTGCGACCCTTTCGCACGTTGATAAGTGTTATCGGCGTTGCCTTGGGCGTTGTGCTAGTTGTCCTGTTTACAGGCCTTGCTCGCGGAATGACGAACGAAATGGCGAAGCGTGCGGCTAATTGGAAGGCCGAGATCGTCTTTACGCGCGCCGGAGGAATGGACCTGACCAGCTCTAATCTAAACGTCAGCACGGCCTATGTTGAAAAACTAAGTCAGATCGAAGGCGTAGAATCGACCGTAGCCGTCGGTCGGTACATCACGCCGAGCCCAAAGGGCCGCTTCGGCATCCAGCAGCTTGACGGCGTCGATTGGAAGCCGTTTGCGGCAATGAACGGCATGCAGTTGGTCGAGGGCCGTGAGCCGCAGGCGAATGACGAAGTAATCCTGGACCAGCGGCAGATGAAGGATGACAAACTCGCTCTCGGTGATTCGATCGATCTGTTCGGCAATAAGAAATACAAGGTCGTCGGCGTTTTTACTCCTCCATCGGGTTCGCGAATCAAAATGTCGCTCGCGGCAATGCAGGACGTTCTTGAGGCAGAAGGTAAATGCACTTATATTCTGGTAAAACTGCGTGAAGGTGCTGACGTCGATGCAATCGCTGCCAGCATAAACACAGCTTTGCCGGGAAACAAGGTAAATCTAACGCGCGATCTGGTCATTGACGCACAGGAGAGAATTCCTGCTCTAAATACATTTCTCAAAATTCTCGTAGGCCTCGGTGCATTTGTCAGTACGATCTTTGTTCTGCTTTCGATGTATACAACCGTTACCGAGCGGCGCAAAGAGATTGGCATATTGAAATCGCTCGGTGCCTCGAAAGCATTTATCATCCGCGCGATTGAAGGCGAAGCATTTATGATCGGCGTACTCGGCGTAATCTTCGGGCTGATAGTCGCGTTTGCCGCTTCTCTAGGCATCAGCAAGGCCTTCGAGCTTGCGTTTGAATTCAGCTCCGGCTGGGTCGGCACGGCAGTTCTTATAGCGATCGGCGGCAGCCTGTTTGGTGCACTGTATCCGGCTTGGCGGGCTTCGGCGATCGATCCCGTAGAGGTGATGGCGAACGAATAAGAACATTTTTACCACAGAGACGTAGAGACACGGAGACAAATACTCCGAATTCGCGGAATAAACGTTTTTTAGCCATTGACGCAATGCCAGACTTCCAACACAAGCCTCGTGTTCTCTGTGTCTCGTGTATCTATGGTTAAACTAAATAATGACCGAAACCACACTACACTCGGCCGTCCGGAACGAGAAAATTTCCTCTAAACAGGGATTTCTGCAAAAACTTTTCGCGGTTTGGTTCGACGCCTTTGTCTATAACCAGATATGGGAAGACCCGCGTGTCGATCTGCAGGCTTTGAAACTCGATTCAAATTCCCGCATATTGACGATATCTTCCGGCGGCTGTAATGCTTTAAATTACCTGCTTTCGGCACCAGAATCGGTGACGGCGGTCGACCTAAACCGGCATCACATCTACCTGCTGAATCTAAAGCTCGCCGCGTTGAAACATCTGCCGTCACACGAAGATTTCTTTGATTTTTTCGGCTATGGGAAGGGCAAGAAATGTGGGACAAATTACCTTCGCTTCATAGCAACACACCTAGACAAGGATACGCGTAACTTTTGGGAATCAAACACGCTGGGGGGAAGCATAATTTACGGCAGCCGGATAAGTTTTTTTAACAACGCCGGACTTTATGAGCACTCCCGAAACGGATATTTCCTTCGCTTCTTCCATGGGTTTTCGCGTCTTTTTGGCTTGAATCCCGCCAAGATTTTGAAGGCTCGTTCATTGCAAGAGCAGGAAGCGATATACGCGAAACACATAGAGCCTTTTTTCGATAATTTCGTCATTAGAGCTATCGGCAAATTGCCCGTCACAATGTTCGGCCTCGGCATTCCACCGCAGCAATACGACGAACTCAAGAAAGACCTTTCCGAAGGCAAAACCATAATCGATATCTATCGTGAGCGCGTTAAGCGACTGGCGTGCGATTACCCGATCCAGGATAACTACTTCGCGTGGCAGGGTTTTGTTCGGAGATACGACACAGAGAATAGAATGGCAGTTCCGGAGTATCTCAAAAAAGAAAACTACGAGGTTTTGAAATCAAATGCGGATCGTTTGACCACAAAAATCGGTTCTGTTATCGACGAGATAAAAATAAGCGAACCGGGAGCGTACAATCGCTTTGTCTTCCTCGACGCACAAGACTGGATGAACGCCGAAACTATGACCGAACTTTGGTCTGCGATCGCCGATAAGGCCGAGCCCGCGTCTCGAATAATTTTCAGAACGGCCAACTCCGTATCGTCAATTGAAACAAGTCTACCGGCCGATCTTCGTGCGAAATTCCGGTATGAAAAAGAGTTATCGGAAGAGCTTTTCAAGCAAGACCGAGCTTCCATCTATGGCGGCTTTTGCTCGTATGTGATGAGAGATGAGAAATAGGTTATAGGAGAGAGAATGCGGCCCCACGAGAAATTAGATGTTTGGAAAAAAGCAATCGACATGGTCACGTTGGTTTATGAAATAACCAAACAATTCCCATCCGACGAAAGATTCGGACTGATATCGCAGATCAGGCGTGCCGCTGTTTCAATACCGGCAAACATTGCTGAAGGAGCTGCCCGTCAAACTGACAGGAAATTTAACCAATTTCTCTCAATTGCCCAAGGATCCGCGAGCGAATTGGAAACAGAACTATTGATCTCGCGAAACTTAGGCTACATCGATTCGGCAGAGTTTGACCGTGTTTATTACGAAATAAACACTATAGCTCGAATGATCATAGGCCTTTCCAAAACTGTACGATCTCGGATTTCACAATAGACGATGACTTTGATTTTTCTCATCACTCATCTCCTATGACCCATTACTGATGTCAGATGCCTTCAAAAACATGGACCGCATGTATCGCCTGCAGCGTTACTTCTATGATTTCACGCGTAAATATTACCTGCTCGGCCGCGACCGGTTACTTGGGGAAATGGATATACAAGCCGGCGAAATGGTTTTGGAAGTCGGCTGCGGGACAGGACGAAATTTGATCATTCTTGCAAAGCGTCACCCGGACGCGACTTTCTTTGGCCTTGATGCATCGTCGGCGATGCTCGAAACCGCCCAATCGAAAATTGACGCGGCAGGTGTTAAAAACATTGACCTCAAAACTGCCCTCGCCGATGATTTTTCCTACTCGACTACCTTCGGCGTGTCCGAGCCATTCGACAAAATATTCTTCTCCTACTCAATCTCCATGATCCCGCCCTGGCGTGAATCGATCGACAATGCCCTGTCAAACCTCAAACCCGGCGGCGAGATTTATATTGTCGATTTTTATGATCAGAATGACCTGCCGAGAACTTTTCAAAAATTTTTAACGGCTTGGTTGAAAGCTTTCCACGTTCAATTCCGTCAGGACCTGTTCCCCTATCTTGAGACCCTTGAGAGAACCGGACTCGGCAAGCTTTTCATAACCCCACTTTACCGGCGGTATTCGTTTATCGCGGTTTTCCACAAAATAAACGTGCACCCTTCGGCAGTGTCGCGGGTATAACAGCTTTTAGCGCTATCCATTTTTTTGAATAAATCACGGTTTTATAAATAGTTTCGGGTTTACACCTTTTACAACCTACGTATTTTCTTCACTTGCAAACTGGAATAAAAATTGCGTTAATACAGCAGTTACATTACCTTGGTTAATCCGTCTGATAAGCTGTCTTACTACTTTTTGCTCAATTTAACTTCACGGAGGAGAAGACGATGAACAGATCTCTTAGGTTGTTGTTTATTTCGGCGCTGATTCTAAGTAGTTTTGGAATGGCCTTTGCCCAATCGTCCACGGGATCGATATCAGGCACCGTATCAGACGAGAAGCAAGCAGTCATACCGGGTGCAACCGTAACGGTTCGTAACGTCGACACCGGGTTTTCCCGCACCGCAACGTCTGATGGCGAGGGCCGGTACAAATTTGTCAATCTGCCGATTGGAGCGTATGAGGTAACGATCGAGGCTGCTAGCTTTGCGAAGTATATTCAAACAGGGATTACACTGGTTGTTAATCAAGACGCTGTCATCGACGCCTCGATAAAAGCGGGCAGAGTTGAAGAAGTAGTTACCGTTACGGAAAACGCTTCCTTGCTGAACACAACAACCCCCGAAGTCAGCACTAGATTTGACGAACGCCGGTTATCCGAATTACCTATAGCGACAAACCGCAACGTTTTTAACGTACTTCTATCCGTGCCGGGTGTAAGCGCGCTTGGTAGCGGTCAAACGGGTTTTGCCAATGGCATCAGCTTTTCATCAAACGGCGGAAGACTGCGTTCGAATAACTTCATGCTTGACGGTCAAGATACGAACGATCCGAGCGTGTCCGGTGGACAGATTGCCCTGAACAACCCGGACGCGATCCAGGAAGTTCGCATCATTACTAATCAATTTTTGGCCGAGTACGGACGCAACTCTGGGTCGATTGTGAACTTTGTCGGTAAATCAGGCACGAATGACTATCATGGTTCGATCTTTTGGTTTCACAATAATCAGGATCTCAACGCGTGCAGCAATCTGGATAAATCGGCCGGCTTTTGCAATGCGAGTGCGACCAGTCCCGCTAATCAGAAAGCCCCGCGGCGTCTCGAGAACCAGGTCGGATTTACGGTTGGTGGCCCGGTTACGCTGCCCTGGATAGGCGACGGTAATAATCCTTTCTTCTGGAAAGGAAAGGACCGGACGTTTTTCTTCGTTGACTATCAACGCTGGTCGGATCGGGCTTTGGGTTCGGGCTTTACACTCAACGGAGCTCCAACCGCGGCCGGACGCGCTGTTCTGCAATCGGTTGCGGCAGGTCGTCCTCAGGTTCAAGCCTTGCTGAATTTTGTCCAGGCCGGAACGCCCAATGGTTCGAATGCTACGTTCACTCTCGCGGGCACTCCTTACATCGTCCCACTGGGCAATCTTACTGGCTCGTCTTCATTTACTTTCGACGATCACCAGGGATCAGCCAGAGTCGATCACAGATTCAACGATAAGAATACTGTTTACGGTCGGTACCGCTACGATTACAATTCCACGGCGGGTACCGGACAGGTTACGCCCGCCGGATTGACGACTGTCAATGATACGAAAACGAAAGCGGCAACCATAGTTTGGAATTCGATCCTTTCGAATACGCTGTCAAACGAAGCGAGGCTTGCGTGGACGCGGTACGATTCGACAACAGAGGCATCGGATGCGAGTTCGGAAACGATCCCGTCACTTGAGATACCGGCGTTGGGAATGAATGGTTTCAATGCGGCCGCGAGCCGTACCGCAATCGGACTCGCCGTGAATTTGCCGCAATTCCGAATCAACGATACCTATCAGATCACGGATGCGATCTCTTGGACGACGGGAAACCATAATTTGAAGTTTGGCGTCGATCTTCGCCGCACCGACGTAAAGAGCTTCTTTTTCCCGACGGTTAGAGGTCGTCTGGTTTACAATTCTCCCGTGCCCGCTCCCGGACAGCCGGTTTCGATTCAGAATTTTATTGATGACATCGCTCAAACGGCGACCATCAATTTACCGCTTGCGGGGGGCGACAGGATCGGTTTTTATCGCTGGCACGAGTACTATACGTTTGTTCAGGATGAATGGAAAATAACGCCAAATTTTGGCCTTACATTAGGGGTGAGATACGAGTATCCCGGTGATTCCTTCAGCTACATTAAAGAGTTGAACACGCGAATCCTGGCGGCAAACGGAAATAATCCGGGGTTCAATTTTAATCCGGTTCCGGGCGTTGACACTGATAATTTCATGCCGAGAATCGGATTTAATTGGAATCCGCGAAACGACGGCAAAGGAGTTCTCGGTTTCCTTACCGGCGGCGATAAGTTGGTATTACGCGGTGGTTATTCGCGAACGTACGATGCGAATTTTATCAACATCAATTTGAACGTATTTAGTTCGTTCCCGTTCGTCGCTGCTCAAAATGTTTCAACGACCGGAGCCTTTACGGCCATTACCACCACGACCGTTCCGAATGTATCGGCTCCGAACCGGCTTGTCCGGACGGTTGTTTCCGAAGATTTCGGTGCTCCCGCGACGGATCAGTTTTCGCTTGATCTGCAACGGGAACTTTCGAACGACATGGTGTTGAAGGTCGCCTATATCAGAACACGTGGAACACGGCTGTTTCAAACCGTCGACGGCAATCCTTGCAGACCAGGCCTGATCTGTCGCCAGGTGGGAGCGAATTCGAATTTCGGAAATCGTGTCAATCCGAATCTCGAGACCATTCGGCTTAGGACGAATTCTGGCGCTTCGACGTATGACGCGCTTCAGTTCAGTTTTGATAAACGGCTTAGTCGCGGATTTAGCGCGGGCGTACATTATACATGGAGTACGTTTATCGATGACGGGTCAGAGATCTTCAATCCGTCCACAGCTGAGGTTGCCGTTGCCCAGGATTCATTCAATCGCGTCTCCGACCGCGGACGTTCCAGCTATGACCGGCCGCATCGGTTGACAGGTAATTTTGTCTATGAATTGCCTGTCTTCCGTCAACAGGAGGGATTTGTAGGCAAGCTTTTGGGCGGCTGGCAGGTCAATTCGTTTTTCACGTTCCAAAGCGGTGCTCCGTTTTCTGTCTTTAACGGTTCGGATCCCGGATGTGCGGTGTGTGGTATTGACGGACTGGTGGGTAATCCGATCAGAGCGAATTTGAATACAAATCTGGATCTCTCAAGCATGAGTATTAGCCAAATTCGAACCGCTGGCGGTGCGGCAGGAGCTGCGAGTTTGTTTAGGGCAGTGACTGCGGCTGAACGGGTGGGGAATTCAGGCCGGAATATCCTTAGGGCCGATGGAATCAAACTCATCGATTTTGGAATTATCAAAAACACGCGTATCACCGAAACCGTACGCGTCCAGTTTAGAGCTGACATGTTTAACGCGACGAATTGGCGGAATTACGGCATTCCAAATGCCACCATTACCGCAGGAGCCAATTTCCTAAACGAAGGAGCTACAAACGGCGGAAATCGGCGGATTATTTTGGGGGCAAGGCTAGTCTTTTAATCCCAATATTTACATCATTTATGTTAAAGAGACGGTTCAACGGCCGTCTCTTTTTTTGTGCGCCGTAACTCAAAAAATGTTTTGACACCGTTTCATTGATGCAATATAGTTTTAATCTCAGCACGACAGAGCAAGTCAGAACCGGGAGTGGTAGCGACCGGATCGGTTAATTAATGGCACATCTGGAGTTTAGTACAAAGCCTCTCCCGCGTCCAGGAGGAAAAAGGCATGCTCAAAGCCATATATTTCGAGCCGATATACAGCTTTACGGCGGAGGTCGTTTCACACAATTTCCGCTAAATTATGCCGAAAGAAAACGCCATAGCTTTGGTAGACTGCAACAACTTTTTCGCCTCATGCGAACGAGTTGTTAATCCTGCATTGCAGCACCGGCCGGTGGCGATACTTTCGAACAATGACGGCTGCATTATCTCGCGAAGCAATGAAGTAAAAGCTCTGGGCGTGCCGATGGCGGCGCCGCTTTTTCAATACCGCGAAATACTTGAGAAGCACAACACGGCGATCATTTCGTGTAACCACGCGCTATATTACGAATTCTCGCACCGTGTGATGGAAGTTCTGAACGAAGACATCGGTGCGAATAAACTCGAGCTTTATTCGATCGACGAAGCCTTTCTCGATGTCGGCACGCCCGACAAACTCTCGCTGATGGGCCACCACATCAAAAATAAGGTTTTTGAGAAAACTAAGATCCCGGTTTCGGTCGGCATTGCAAAAACAAAGACGCTGGCAAAGCTGGCGAATAATCTTGCAAAAACATCGGTCAAAGCCGACGGCGTGCTGAATTTATATGATTCGCCCTATACCGATCTTGCTCTTCGGCGAACTGAGGTTCAAAACATCTGGGGCATCGGAGCACGGTCGGCGGTTCACCTTAGGGATCATGGAATAAACTCGGCCTACGATCTGAAGATCGCTGATCCTGAGCAGATACGCGGCTATCTCAATGTTTTTGGAGCGCGGACCGTGATGGAATTGAATGGCGTGCCATGCCTGCCGCTGGAACTGACCGACCGTGACAACAAATCCATCGCACATACCCGCACCTTTGGCCGGACCGTCAGCAGTTTTCAGGAACTAAAGAACGCCGTCTTCTATTTCACCACGCGGGCGCTTGAGAAAATGCGTTGGAATAATCTAACGACCAGGTCAGTCTCGGTATTTCTGCAGACTGACCGCTTCAAACCGGTTCCAAAGTATTATTCAAATGCGTCGGCTTACAATTCAGTCTATCACTCGGACGCGACGAGTGAGATATATAAATGGGTGTCCGCGTGTCTAGAAAAGGTTTATCAGTCGGGGTTGCAGTACAAGCGGGCGGGCGTGGTTTTGAACGATCTGGTCCAGGCCGATACGATTTCGAAAAGGCTTTTTGAGCAAAAGGATTTCGAACGCAAACACAAGCTGAGCAAACTGATCGACGAAGTAAATTTCAGATACGGTCGCGATGTTGTTCGGTTCGCAGCATTGCAGGAAAAGGGCGGCTGGCAGGGCCATAGCGAGCATCGGGGCAACGATTCCTATCACGCGATTGGGCGCGACACGCTCGGCCGCGGCAAAGCGTTCAGTAAGTCAGTCAGGTTTTTATGATCGCTTGTGTCCGAATATCGTCAGCCCGATGCCGCCAAGGATCAACGCGGCGGCTATCACCAATCTGCTGTTGGCCGTTTCCGACAGAAAAACAACACCGCCAACTGCCGCAATAACGGGAACCGCGAGCTGCAATACCGCGGCCCGCGTCGATGTATGAAACTTCAACGCCGCGTACCAGACCGTATAACCGACACCAGAAGCCAACGCCCCGGACAAAACCGCAAGCACGACGCCGCGACCGGAGAGATGCATGGTCGGTAGAAAAGGTATTAAGACGAGTGCGGCAAACGGTAGTGTCCGAATAAAGTTTCCGGTCGTGTCCGCCAGTGGATCAGTGCTGCCCCGGCCCCGGAGAGTGTAAAATCCCCATGCTGCACCCGCCGCCGCCATCAGGACAGAGCTAACTACCGGCGGTGAGGAAAGTCCGGGAAACACCAAATAAACTAAACCGCAGACCGCAACCACCAAGCCCAGCCATTCCAACGCACGTGGCCTTTCGCCCTTAAACAACGCGATTGCGATCATCGTCATCTGCACCGAGCCGAACAATATCAAAGCACCTGTTGCCGTAGTTAACCATAGATAAGCGAACGAAAAACAGATCGCATATGCGAATAGAAAAAAAGACGAAGGCCAGCTTCCGTGATGCAGAAGCCCGCGCGGAAGCAAGGGGGTGACACGCGACGGTTAAGTTACGCCCATGGGTAAGCGCGGGGTTCTGCAATTTATACGGCGGTAAAAATATGTGATTTAGGGAAGCACCCCC
>JANNGV010000666.1:0-13726 GCA_031404055.1 Chloracidobacterium sp. | reverse complement strand
CCATCCCGTGATTTGTTTTTCTCGCTCTCCATAATCGCCGTCTGCCGTTCCGAATTTTATCACGTTCGCCTATGAAATTGCTTGACCGATTCACTTTGCCGAGGCAAACTAAGGTTAAGCTTATTTTGAAAACAGGTTCGCATTGAGAAAACGAATTTTTCCGAATTTTTTGACACTTTTTTTGATTGGAATTAATAATTCATTTGTTTGGCATCGTTCCAAAGTTATTGATTGATCACGATTTAGCATTAAACCTTAGGCTCCTTGTTCGATTCTCACGTGTCGGCCCGTTCCAAATCTAGCTGCAGAGACCACATCCGACGAGGTTAGAAAAATGCAGTTTGACACGACTCAAAGCTCCTCCTGGAAGTTTGGGCATCGCGGTCGCGTCGCGGTTTTTATTGACGGCAATAATCTATTTCACGCGGCCCGCTTTCACAACATCGATATCGATTACAACAAGCTTCTTCGCATTCTGTTGGGCGACGGACGTCTGCTTCGCGCCTTCTTTTACACGGGCGTCGATGCCGGTGCCGAACGCCAGCAGGGCTTTCTTTTATGGATGCGGCGCAACGGGTTCCGCGTCGTTCAGAAAGAGCTGAAAACCTTTTACGACGGCACGCGAAAGGCGAATTTGGACGTCGAGATCGCCGTCGATATGCTCAGTCTTGCCGGCCGCTACGATACCGCCGTGCTCGTTTCGGGTGACGAAGATTTCGTTTATGCGATAAATGCCGTCGCCTATAAAGGCTGCCGGGTCGAGGTCGCCGGGTTCCGGTCGAACACTGCACCGAGGCTGATTGACGTTGCCGATTTTTTCATTGATCTCGGTGACATTGCTGAGCTGATCCGAAAGGACATCACACAGACGGGCGATTACGATGTACCGTCATTCGTCCCGCCCGAAGAAATACCGATGAACGGCGTTATTCGTCCAAATGGAAAGGAACAGCCGCCCGCCGTTTCCCGGAGTGTCACGGTCGAGAGGCAGTTTGGCGACGACGAAGATGAAGCCACTGATTTTGTTCGCTTAAAGGACGAAAGATGAAACTGTTCACGCTTGCAGAAGCCAACGATTTATTGCCCGGCGTAAGTGCGAATTTGAAAACGATCCAAAAGCTGTACGCTAGGATCGATACCTTTCGCGCCGCTGCCCGGCTGGCCGCGGTTGCGTCCGAATTCGGCGGCGGTATGAAGGGCGGATCTGATTATGTAAAGGCTCTTTACGAGATAGGCAAGATCACGACTGAGCTTCACGATATGGGAATCCAGCTCAAGGACTATTCCCGCGGCCTTATCGATTTTCCGAGCATGCGTGATGGCAGGATCGTGCTTTTGTGCTGGCAGCTCGGCGAAGACGAAATAATTGAATGGTGGCACGAACTCGAAGCGGGTTTCGCTGGCCGCAAACCGCTCTAAACTCCGCTCGCGTAACACTAAGTTCATTATTTCCCGTCATTTTGCCCGATTTACCGCTAAAAGCAAAAATCGCGTAAGCTTTAAAGTTTTCTGCGCTTTACTATTGACTACTTAAAGTAACTTCTGATAATATCTCGATGTTCTGCCCCGAACTCGCGCGAAATCACTCACAATTATTTAGCAGATTTCCTTAAGCCTATGATGTGCCCCGTTTGTAAACGCGATCTTGCACCAACCCTGTCAATTTGTCTGACGTGCGGTGCGATGATGAACGATACGGTTCGTGAAGAGCTTCAGTCCAAAGTTTCGACGGCCCCGGAATCATCGACGTTTGAAACCGAGAAGAGGACGCCGGTAATCAGCGAACCGGTCCGCTCACAAATACCAGCCGTAAGCCGGTCGCCGGTTCGAATCGACACGTCCGATCTTGGTATCAAAAAGACAAGTCCGACATTGGCCGAGTTCCGTACCAAAAGTGCCACGCTTCCCGATTGGCGGCTGCAACTGCAGAATTCCGTCCGTCAGCGAAACGGCCGCGGCCGCAAGGTTGAATCTCCGCCGGATGCCATCGCATCGCAAACAAAGCTGCAAACGAGCGGTGCAAATGCGTTGAAAGCCCAGTATATCGAAGAGCCTGCCCCAGCGGAACCGATGAATCTAAAGGTCGCGAACGCCCTGAAGCGAATAGAAGAATCGCGACGGGCATTTTTGCCGGAAGAGAATAAAAAAACCGAAGCAAAACCTGCCCCGTCTAAGAATTTTCCCTTCAACGTCGTCTCGCGTTCTGATGAATTGCCGGCCCGGCCTCCCGGTTCAATATCCGATCCGCCGACAGCCATCGCAAGGCCAAAGCTAGTTTCGTCTCTGCGGATAGAGAAAAAAGACTTTGACACAAATAAGCTTGTCCCGATTCCCGAAGCGGCGAGGCTTGCATCCAGTTTTGATGCTGCGGAGGAAATAGTTGATAAACCGCGGCAGCCATTGAAGAAAGACTGGTCAAAAAGGATCGAGATCAAGGAAACCGAAACCGATGCCAAGGCAGTACTGCCGGAAGTTGCGGTAGTAGAAGAGGTCGAAAGCGATGAGATCGACGATCTTGCTCCGATTGCGATGCGTTTTAACGCCGGTCTTTTCGATCTGATAATCGGAGGGTTTGCCACTCTGATTCTGCTGTCCCCGTTCGCATTTGCAAGCGAAGGTTGGATGTCGCTTTCCGGCTTTTTCGCATTTGCGGTGGTGCTGTCGATAGTGATGTTCGTTTATCTTACCGGCTCGATAAGCTATTTTGGACGCTCATTCGGCATGAAGATCTTTTCGCTGGAACTCGTAGCCGCCGATGGCAGCGAATATCCGACCCTTCATCAAGCGGCGGTAAACTCTTCGGTTTACCTGCTTTCACTGATATTTGGCGGAGTCGGATTTATCCCGATGCTCTTAAACGAAGAAAAGCGTGCAGCACACGATCTGGCTTCGGGAACGATCCTTATCAGAGAATTGTAGAATGTCGCGACGCTTTTTTTTGCGAGTCCAACGTCCGGATCTAACGGCGTTGGACTTTTTCCAATTATGGCTTCTTCTATTACGACGCCATTATGATTTAATTTGGTGTGACCTTCGTTGATCGTTCATTCTTTTCTTGTTCATTCTTGTTCGTCTTATTCCGTGGTTTTTGCCGCTGAACAAAAAGAACAAGAATGAACAAGAGAAAAAGAAGAAAATTTGGGAGTAAAAATAAGCGATTCTCCGCAGTTCCGTTAGAAATTTTGTGAACGCGTCCACGCTGGAAAAAATAAGGGTCGAACTCGAGTCGGTGCTGCTCGGCCGGACCGTCGGAAAGATATTCCAACTGTCCCGTTTCGAGCTTGCGATAGATTTCCGCATCACCGATTCGCGCTATCTTTTTATTAGTTTCGAGCCCGCCGATCCACGCATTTATCTGATAAGACGGCGAATAAAGGATCTCGACAAATCGTCCGGAAATCCTTCGCCCTTTGCTCTCTCGATGCGAAAACGTCTTTCGGGCGCATCAATTGACTCTATTCAACGCCTGCCCGGCGAACGTATTCTCGATCTTGGCCTGTCGGTGGGCGATGAATTCGGCGAAACGCACCGTTACCATTTGATCGCACAGTTTACCGGCCGCTCGGCAAATCTCTTTTTGGCAGACTCGAACAGGTCGATAATCGACGTCGCCCGCGAAACGGAACGTGAAGGGCAAATTATTGGCGAAACATATTCCCCGCCTTCGAGCGACATACTTGCCCAAGCACCCGAAAAGAAAAGCGATATCGCGGCCGGCGACGAAAGTCCGTCCGAAGCACTCGACATATTCTATCTGGAGCAAAAGGCCGAGCAACGCTTCGAGTCGCTGGCAAAAGCCGCGAGAAACAAAGTGAATGCGGAGATCACGAAACGCGGCAAACTGGCCGGGAAGCTAAATGCCGACCTCGCCGGACACGGCACCGCCGACAAATGGAAACGCCTCGGCGATCTGCTTCTGGCGAATGCTTCGACCGCACGTCGAGATGGGGGCAAGATCTTTGTTACGGATTATTACGACGAGAACATGGCCGAGATCGCCGTCGAGGTCGATGAGAACACGGCAATCACGGAGGCTGCCGAAAAGTTCTTCAAAAAATACACAAAAGCCCGAAATGCGGCCGAGGAGATCGCTAAGCGACTCGAAAAACTAAGTAGCGAACTAAAGGCACTTGATCAACAAAAAGACCGTCTCGAACAGGCAATCGCCGAACGTGACGAAGACCAATTGGCCGAGTTTGCGTCCGATCAAGGGCGAAAACCATCCGAGAAACCGCGTGGCAAGCCGCTGGAAGCAAACGCGGGTTCACGCAGCTTCGTCTCATCCGATGGATTTGAAATTCTGGTCGGGAAAAAGGCAAAGGATAACGATTTTCTGACCTTTCGTGTCGCCAAATCGCTCGATCTGTGGATGCACGCGGCCGATTATCCGGGCTCGCATGTCGTCGTCCGCAATCCAAATCGAAAGGAGATACCGCAGCGGACACTGCTCGAAGCTGCCCAACTTGCCGCCTTTTACAGCCAGGGAAAATCACAGCCGAAGGCGGCGGTGCATTACACGCAAAAAAAGTTTGTGAACAAACCAAAGGGTGCGGCGGCGGGGTTGGTGAGTCTGGCGAGCTTTAAAACTATTCTTGTCGTTCCTGAGTTTCCGGCTCTGCCTGAGCCAGCCGCTGGCTCAGGCAATTAGCCGTCAAAATTTCTACTGCGATTCTCCGACCAATTTCGCGACCGTCTCTTCCATTTTCGCAATGTCGGCCGGGTTTGCTCCGCGAAAAACGCCGCGAAGGTTTCCCTCGCGGTCGAGAAGAAAGCTCTGCGGAATGCCGGGAAACTTACTGATCTTCAGCAGTGACGATTGCAGGCCACTGTCCGCCCACGCGAGCGTGTAGTTGAGCTTCATATCGGCGGCAAACTTGTCGATCATTTCCTTTGTATCGCCATCGTCCGTATTCAGGCCAATAACCTCAAATCCCTGCGCTCCATGCTTCTCCTGCATTCGAACAAGGGCAGGCATTTCCGCCCGGCACGGACCGCACCAAGTCGCCCATAAATTCAGAAGCAGTATCTTGCCTTTTTTGTCATTTACGGTAAATAGTGTCCCGTCCAAATTTTTAATCTCGGCGGTCGCTACCGCGGATGCGATCGGTGGGTATCCCGATTTAGTTTTCACCACACCCGTGTCCGCCGGCAACGCCGGCGATGAATCAGGCACTGTCTCGTCTGCCGGCCCCTTTTGCGAACTTGCCGTACCGGTACACGCAGTCAACCCCGAAAAAACCACTGCAAAAACAACTAATAATAATAAATTAGAAATAATTTCCTTCATCAAAACCTCTTAACTATCTTTAAGCCGCAAAATGATCAGCGTCGCGATCACCATCATTCCAAACATTAGCATTAATACGATCTGATTTAAAACTTCGTTCATCATCCACGGATGAAGGAATGTGACGTGCGTACTCAGATCTTCGGGCAGTTTCTTTATCGAAACTTCCGGTGTTATCTCCGGTGCCGGATCACCTTGATACCTGTTTTCCGTGACTTTCTTGTAATCCTCAAAATCCTGTTTTGCTTTCGCAACGATCTTTTCATTTTCAAGCTCTATGTATTTATATAGTCCCAAACCCTTCGTTTTGCCGTTAACCTTTGCACCTTCCGCTTCAAGCGTATCGAGCGTCGAAAACCGTTTCATCGTATCAAACGACCACGCGGCCGGCATCGTCAGGCTGACCACCTTATTAGTAATACCATTTGGCACCCCAACTAATCCCGAAAACAAAATTTGTGGGATCAAAATCAGCGGCACAAGGCTCGTCGCCATCTCCGATGTCCGCACAAGCGCCGAGACCAGTAGCCCGACGCCGATACCGACAGCAGCGGTCAAAAGCATTGTCCAGAACTGAGGAATACCCATAAGCTCCCCAGGCATTGGCATCAACCCGATCAGATCAAATAACTTGAGCGGGACAAAAAGCATTATGCACTGCAAGCTTACGATGACGCCGAGCACAAAAAGTTTGGATGCCAAATACGGAAGCAGGCCAAGGTTGACCATACGCTCGCGTTCATAAACCGGGCGTTCACGCACCAGTTCACGCGCCGAAACCGACGTGCCAAACCACACCGCGACCAACGCTAAAACGAAGTAAACGAAATCTCGCGGCTGATCGGCGCCCATCACAAAAAATGTCATCAGGGCGATTACCGGAGCCTGTGCAAGCAGAATAAACAGCGTAAGTTTGTCCTTAAACAACACCTCAAAATACCGCCGCGTCAGCGTCAGCCATTGGCTCAGACTGCCCAATATTCCCAAACGCCGCTTCTTTTGCTTACCGGTCGCGGCGATCGAGCCCAACTCGCTTAGCGGTTTTTGAATATTATTCTGATACTGCGGCGTCGCGGCAAATTTTCTTTTCCACTCCTCAGCCGTCCGTTCCGTGATCTGCCTCCGGTGCGATTCGCCGTGTTCGCGAACACCTTCAGCGACCGGCTGCTCAAGACGGTCGTAAAGCTCCTTGAAGTTCGCCGCCCGCAGATGCGTCAACGCCTCATCCGGCTTGCCGTAAAATACAAGCTTGCCGCCCATCAGCACAACGATCTTGTCAAAAAGCTTGACGTTCTCCATCGCGTGCGTCGTCAGGATAATGGTCCGGCCCGATTCTGCGATCTGACGGAAAAGCTTCATTATCCGCTCTTCGGCAGCTGGATCGAGCCCCGATGTGGGCTCATCCAAAAAGATTATCGACGGCTTTGTTATCAGCTCCACGGCAATCGAAACACGTTTTCTTTGGCCGCCCGAAAGCTCATGAATAGAGAGATTACGGCGTTCGGCAAGCCCGGTCACGTCCAATACTTCGTCGACGATCTGCTCTATCTCATCTGAGGAAACATCACGCGACAACCTAAGCTTTGCCACATAATAAAGCGTGCGGTAAACCGATAGCTCGCGGTGAATTATGTCTTCCTGCGGAACGAATCCGATGGATTGCTTGAGCGAATCGAGGTGGCGGTGAAGATCCAGATTGTTGACGAGAACGCTGCCGCTGTCCGCCGCACGCACGCCGTTCATCACGTTCATCAGCATCGACTTACCGGCACCAGAAGGCCCAAGAATTCCTACAAATTCGTTTGGCTGAATCGAAAGCGAGATCGAATCTAGGAGTGTCAGTTGCCCCCCCGCCGAGCGGTCCTTTACCTGCTTGGTGATATTTACAGCATCGATCCTAGTTTTTGATCGCGTATCAAAAACATTTATGTTTCCGCCCCCATCGACTCCGAGAAGAAAAGCCCCGATCTGTATGGCATCGTTCGGACGCACGGCCTCTTTCGAGATTCGTTTGCCATTGATAAATATGCCGTTCGTGGATTTTTGATCTTCGATGACAATGTCGCCGCCGGACCGCAAAAACCTTGCGTGGCGTTTCGAGATCTGCAGGCCGTCAAGCCTGATATCGTTGTTTTCGTCACGGCCGACGGTAAGGGCGTTCTTATCGCCAAAAGCGACCGACATCAGCAATTGCGGCTGTGCCGACGATTTCGCCGGCATATATTTTTCCGCCGATTTGCGGTCGAGGATCATAGTTCGCGATCCCGGTGCCTCGGCCAAATCCGCAAAATTCCCAGTCTGGTTCGCCGCTACGGCCCGCTGGCCTGAAAGACTCGCACCTTTTGGAGCAATACGTCCCGGCGAAATAAAACGCAAAATCGGCCCACCCACGCCGATCCGTATCATATCTTCGTGATATAGCGGCGTCGGGGCCGAAATCCGCTGTTCGTTTACTAGCGTTCCGTTAAAACTGTTATTGTCCTCAAGCAGAAATTCGCCTTGTTCAAGGCGTATCTGTGCATGCTTGCGCGAAACCATACCGGCCGAGCTTTCAAATACCACGGCACATTCCGGGTCGCGCCCAATCCAGATATATGGGGCATTTAGGACAAACGGCCTGCGCGATTCGCCTCTGGCAAACTCCAGCATTGCGGTTGGAGCCGCACGCGGCGGAGGCACTTGCTGTTGTGGTATTCGGTCCGGAGGACTTTGAGGCAGACCCTGATATATCGGATGGCGAGATGGTTCGGGACGCGCGACCGGAACAGCGGGCGTCGGGTTGGCATCGTGCAGGGATTGCTGAGCCGCCTCGAACCAGATGACAATCAGAACAGGCCCATCCGTGCCAAACTGTATCGAGCTGCCGGCCGCCACCGGATGCTGTCCGGCGATCTTCTGCCCGTTTACAAAAACTCCGTAGCTCGAATTCAGATCGACCAGATACCAATTCCCGTTTTCACACCGAAATTCGGCATGCCTTCGCGAAACCATCGGCCATTTCACGTTGTCAAAGGCAATGTCGCATTCGTTGGCATCGCGGCCGACGAGGACCACGACCTTGCTAAATGACCGCTCCGGCTTCTGCCCGTCCTCGCTTTTTTCGACTAGGATGATGGTCATTGAATTAAGGGTCGAATCAGGAAAATCTGCGTGGCTTTCAGCTTATCAGAAAAAACAAAAAGCGTAAGAAACATTTCCCTACGCTTTCATATATTCAAGAAATGGGCCGGTTTATTGCGACCGGACCAATCGAAATCCTACGTTCTTCTCTTTTTGAGATGCCGCAACATCAACTCGGAACGACGAGTCTATCTTGACTTTCGCCGGGTCTTCATATGCCGAACCGCCTCTCACGACCGCACGTTTTCCCGGCGGCTTTTTGACATCGACGACATCCGCGCCGGGATACGGCGTGAGATCAGAACTCGTCAATTCCCACACATTGCCGATCAGGTCTACTACGCCCCATTCATTTTTGCCGTCGGGCTTCGAACCTACCCTGGCAGGTTCAGCGTCAGCAACGGCCATTACGGTTGCCGCGGCATTCCAATCGTTACCCCAGGGATAAAAATGAGCTTTCGCACCGTTTCGGGCGGCATACTCCCATTCGCTTTCGGTGGGCAGCCGGTATTTTAGCCCATCCCGTTTGGAACGCCATTTCGCGAATGCCTCGGCGTCCTCCAGATTAACATGCCGTACAGGAAGCAATTCAGTGCCGGGCAGCGGGCGTCCGCCGCTCCAGTGTTTGGGGGCGACGTGGCTCGTTTCGGTCACAAACGCAAGGTATTCGCCATCGGTCACTTCGGTTTTATCCATCCAAAAAGCCTGTACATTCACCGGATGTGCCGGCTTTGCCTTCGGATCGCCGTCGTCGCGTCCCATCTGGAACATGCCCGCGGGGATTTGGACCATCTCACCTTTAATCTCACCAGGTGTCGATCCGCCAGGCGACGGTGTTGGTGAAATAGGAGGCGGCGGTGAATTATTCACACCCGGACCGGATATCGTTTTGCTGAAAATCCCCGCCATGTATGCCCCGCCAATGCCGACGCCGCCAAGTGCAAGCAATCCGAGCAGCGCAATCGCTCCAAGCACGAGCGGCGAGAAAAAGCCTTTTTTCTTCGGCGGGATCGATTGAACCGCAATGCCCTGGTCACCGGTGTCCCATACCTGTACCGAGGTCTTCTGCATATCAACCTTGTTGTCCTGTGTGGAAGAAAAATTATGCGGCGTGTTTGCGTTGAATGCGATTGTCGGAGCGGCGGGCATCGGTATCTTGCCCGCACCCGAACGCAGTTCCGCTATCACCTGCTGCGGACGACCGTCACAGACGACGTCGCTTTGCCAGTCGTCAAAACCTGAGTGGCTTACCCGCAGAAAATGGTTGCCGCTCTGTATACCGTTGAGCGTTATCCAGCCATCTTCGCGGCTTTCACCGACCGGAACATTATCGATAAAAACCTTCGATCTCGGCGGATTGGTACGAATGTTGATAGCGGCCGTCGGCAATGCCCCGGACGAT
Organism: Chloracidobacterium sp.; assembly: GCA_031404055.1. GTDB lineage: Bacteria > Acidobacteriota > Blastocatellia > Pyrinomonadales > Pyrinomonadaceae > OLB17. The sequence continues at coordinate 3,917 of JANNGV010000666.1, read as the reverse complement.
GTCGTGTGGATACCTATCGGCACAGGCTCGATGGCCGTTTTCAGCTCGGCGATCATGTGTTCGACCGATGCCGTGCGTTTTTCCTTTTCCTTAGCCAGCGTGTGGCGCACGGCCTGTTCAAGCTCAATCGAAAGCGGCAGGTTCAGCTCGGCAAAAGTCGGCGGCGGGTCGCTGATATGCTTTTTCATGATCGCCGGTATCGACGAGCCTTTGAAGGGCACATCGCCGGTAAGCATTTGAAACAGCATGACCCCGAGCGAATAAACATCAGAACGTGAATCCGGTTCATCATCCGCCCACTGTTCCGGCGCCATGTAATAGGGCGAACCCATTAGGCCCGTCGTCTGCGCCTGAATAAATGAACCGAGCAATTCGCCGGATTTAATTTTCGCAAGCCCGAAATCGAGGATTTTGACCGCTTGCGACATGTTCGGTTTATCCGAACATATCATGATGTTCAGCGGTTTTAAGTCACGGTGAACAATTCCCTGATGATGAGCTGCGCCGACGCCAGAGCAGATCGCCGAAATCAATTCTAATGCTCGTTCGGGCGCAAGTACCTTTTCCCTCGTCAGCAAATCATGAAGCGATTCGCCATCGACGTATTCCATCACCAAAAACGGAATCTGTCCCTGGATCACACCGTAATCCGTCACGCCGACGACATTCTGATGCCTGATCGCCGCCGCCGCCAGAGCTTCCTGCCTGAATCTCGTAACAAGCTGCGGATCATTGCCAACTAAGTCAGGCAAAATAATCTTAATCGCAAGCTGTGTCTTCAAAAACGCGTGCCTTGCCTTATAAACAACTCCCATCCCGCCCTGGCCAAGGCGGCATTCGAGGTGATACTTGCCCTCCAAAACCGGCTCCCCGGTGATGGTGTGCATAGTCGGCATGCCGTCCTTCGGACATGTCGCGACTTCGTCGGTATAACAATTTTTACAAAGCTGGCATTCTTTCATTTAACGCCCGTAATTCAACGCGTAAAGCCCAAGGGGAGAAAGTGTTACATCTAATGACAGAATATGGGAGGTCTTTTTGCCGCCTCTCCATCGGGTAATTCTAGTTTTTTTATATTTTACACGCAAGGATAAAACGACAAACCCGCTGGGCAGATTCAACTTATCCTTTTATTACGATGCTAACCAGCCGCCTCGGAACGACGATGACTTTTACGATCTCTTTCCCCGCGACGTATTCCTGAACCTTTTCGTCATTCATAACCTTTTCGCGCAACTCATCGTCAATAATATCCGGCGAGACCATAATTTTCACTCGCAGCTTGCCGTTGACCTGCACCGGTATCTCGATCTCGTCATTTTTTGCCAGTTCCGCGTTGAGCTCCGGAAACCGTGCATCGTTTGCAACGATCCCATTTTCATTACCCGCGACAACGGCGTACAATTCCTCGGCCGCGTGCGGCGCGAAAGGCGTCAGCATAAGTGCAAGTGCCTCAACTGCTTCGCGTACCGCAAAAACCTCACCCTCCGTCGCCCCATCCGGCTCAACCTTGAACTCGGTCAACGCATTCGACAATTCCATCAAAGCCGCGACCGGTGTGTTGAATTGCAAAGCCTCAAAATTCTCACCGACACGCTTGATCGTCTTATGCGTCTTTTGCCGAAGCTTCCCGGCGTCCCCTCCTGTCTTAGGAGAGGTGGCAGGATTTAGCTCCCCTCCTGGTTTGAGGAGGGGTGCCGATGCCTCATCGGCGGGGTGGTCGTCTGACCTGGTGATCGGATGCGTGGTAATCGCCGCCCTCCACTTCCAAACAACCCGCCAAAGCCGTTGCAAAAACCGCACCGCACCTTCAATTCCCGATTCGTGCCAGACCAGCTCGTTCTCAATCGGGGCCGCAAATAGAACAAAAATACGTGCGGCATCGGCACCGTAGATCTCGATCATCTCATCAGGATCGACGCCATTGCCTTTCGATTTGGACATCCGTTCGATCGCGTATTTCAACATCTTTCCATCGGCCGATTTTGCTTCAGTGATCTTCCCTTTCGCGTCGCGCGTGACCGACACGTCGGTCGGCAAATAGTATTTCTTCTTACCGCCCTCCTCGTTAAAAAACGTCTCGCCGACGACCATGCCCTGCGTCAGAAGCCGCTTTACAGGCTCGTTAAAAGCGACCAACCCTATATCGCGCATCACCTTTGTCCAAAACCGCGTGTAGATCAGATGCATCACCGCATGATCGTCGCCCCCGATGTACTGATCGACCGGCGTCCAATAATCCGCCTTTTCAGGCGAGAACGGCATCTCGGTGTTTTTCGGATCAAGGTATCGAAAATAGTACCAGCACGAATCGACGAACGTATCCATCGTGTCCGTCTCCCGCTTTGCCGGTTCACCGCATTTCGGACAAGTCGTTTCGTAAAACTCCGGCACTTTCGCCAGCGGTGATTCACCCTTGCCGGTAAACGGAGCGGTGTCAGGCAATTCGACCGGCAAATTCTCGTATTTCTCCGGCACGACGCCGCACGAATCGCAGTAGATTATCGGTATCGGAGATCCCCAAAACCTCTGCCGCGAAATGCCCCAATCACGAAGGCGGTACGTTGTGGCGGCCTCCCCGAATCCGTTTACCGCCGCGAACGCCGCCATTTCTTTCTTTGCATCGATTGATGTTTTTCCCGACCACTCGCCCGAGTTTTTCAAGCGGCCATTATTCTCAACATAGATCGCTTCATTTCCCACGCTGTAAACTGATTTCTCTCCTCCAGAATGGCCATGCGGATAATCCGTTACTTGAGTTAGACCATTTTTCGAAACTTTATCCACTACAATGATCACTTCGTCTGATTCAATTACTGTTCGAATAGGTAAATCGAATTTCTTCGCGAATTCAAAATCCCGCTCATCATGCCCTGGCACGCTCATCACGGCTCCCGTGCCGTATTCCATCATCACGTAGTTGCCGATCCACACCGGCAATTCTTCGCCGCTGAACGGATTGACCGCTTTCAAACCCGTGTCGATCCCATCCTTAACGGCATCGGTCTCATGATCGGTCGGGTTTAGTTTTTCTGCCCTAATTTCAGAAATCTTCTGCAAAATATCAACGGAAAAACTTGAAAGATTCTCGACAATGATCGGATGCTCCGCAGCCACGACTATAGCATTTGCCCCGTAAATCGTGTCGATGCGCGTCGTAAATACACTTATGTGGTTGTCGTTTAAAGTCCCGCCTTCGGGCGGCCGCTCTGGCTCCCCTCCTGTTTGAGGAGGGGTGGCAGTCGCTTCGACTGACGGGGTGGTGGTCTCTGACGAGCCGGTACCGCTCAAAACTTTGAAATCCACAAACGCCCCTTCCGATCTTCCGATCCAATCCTTCTGCCGCTTCAGCACGTTCTGCGGCCAGCCCGCCTCGACTTCGGCCATGTCATCGAGCAATTGATCGGCATACGCCGTCGTCTTAAAAAACCATTGCTCCAGGTCTTTTTTTGTGACCGGATTTTCGCAACGCCAGCAAATACCGCCGCTCGCCTGCTCGTTTGAAAGCGTCGCCTGGTCCGTCTCGCACCAATTGACCTGTGTCTTCTTTTTGTACGCCAGGCCCATTTCGTACATTTTCAGGAAGAACCACTGGTCGAATTTGTAGTATTCGGGCCTGTGCGCCGCCATCTGCCGCGACCAGTCATAACTGAGGCCGAGCCGCTCCAACTGGCCACGCATCGCGTTTATGTTCTCTTCTGTCCATTCCCGCGGGTTCACTCCGCGTTTGATCGCCGCGTCTTCCGCCGGCTGGCCGAACGAGTCCCACCCAATCGGGTGCAGCACGAACCTGCCGAGGATCGGTCAACCCATCGTCTCAGTGATGGTGGCGCGATTGTCTATTGCGCCACGCGCAAGAACACTGAAGAAGTCGCCAGTTATCTGGATTCCATGGCATGGCCGGTGGCCGCTTATCA
>JANNGV010000665.1:0-1847 GCA_031404055.1 Chloracidobacterium sp. | reverse complement strand
GAATCGCTGACGCTGCCGCAGATAGCGGCACGCGAAGGTATCTCGGCGGCGAACGCGGGCAAGCTGATGTGGCTTTTGAACAAGGCCGGATTCGTTAATTCGACACGCGGCACAAAGGGCGGATATTTCCTGTCGCGCCCGGCCGAAGAGATACGGCTGAATGAGATCATCAAGGTGCTCGACGAAGACGTGATGAACAAGCACTGCGACAGCTATACTGGCGTGCTGGATTCGTGCGTTCACCACGGCGATTGCGGCATCAGGCCGGTGATCGTCGGGCTGCATGAGATCGTCGAAAACGCCCTGTCGCGGATTACGCTGGCACAGCTTGTCGGGACGGAAAGCTCGGTGGACGCGATGTTCCATAAAATACAGGGAATTCATAGGACGATCGAACCAGTTGCCAGTAGGCAGTAAGTCGGAAGGCAGTAGGCAGAAAATGCGGAAGCCCGCACGTTAGTAAGGGCGTAACACACAACAATGAGTACAGCAGCAGAATTATTGACAAATCGGGAATATAAATACGGCTTCGTAACGGACATCGAAACGGAGACGATCGCCAAGGGATTGTCGGAAGATACGGTTCGGCTGATATCTTCGAAAAAGAACGAGCCGGAATGGCTGCTCGAATTTCGGCTTAAGGCGTTTCGGCAATGGCTAAAGATGACTCAGCCGGATAATTGGGCTAATTTCGATTATCCGAAGATTGATTTTCAGAACATATCGTACTATTCGGCGCCGAAACAGAAGGAAAAAAAGGCGAGCCGTGACGAAGTTGACCCGGAATTGGTCAGGACATTTGAAAAGCTCGGTATTCCGATCACCGAGCAGAAGATGCTGGCAAATGTGGCGGTCGATGCGGTGTTCGATTCGGTGTCGGTGGCGACGACGTTTAAGAAAAAGCTTCTCGAAGCGGGAGTTATATTCTGCTCGTTTACCGAAGCGGTGGCGGATTATCCCGATCTAATCAAGAAGTATCTCGGCTCGGTCGTGCCGGTAAATGACAATTATTACGCCGCCCTGAACTCGGCGGTATTTTCGGACGGCTCGTTTGTTTTTATCCCAAAAGGCGTCCGCTGCCCGATGGAGCTGTCGACCTATTTCCGCATCAATACGCAGGACGCGGGGCAGTTTGAGCGTACACTTATCGTCGCCGAAGAAGGCGGTTATGTTGCATATAACGAAGGCTGTACGGCACCGCAGTTTGACACGAACCAACTTCACGCGGCGGTCGTTGAATTGGTTGCGCTCGACGACGCGGAGATCAAATATTCGACCGTGCAGAATTGGTATGCCGGCGACGAGAACGGCAAGGGCGGCATTTATAACTTTGTGACCAAACGGGGAGCGTGCCGCGGCGTGCGATCGAAAATCTCATGGACGCAGGTCGAAACAGGTTCGGCGATCACATGGAAATATCCGAGCGTGATACTACAGGGCGATAATTCTATCGGTGAATTCTATTCGGTCGCTCTGACCAACAACGCCCAGATCGCCGATACCGGAACGAAGATGATCCATCTTGGCAAGAACACGAAATCGACGATCATTTCAAAAGGAATTTCGGCCGGAAAATCGAACAACTCATACCGTGGGCTCGTAAAGATAATGCCGAAGGCGGAAGGAGCGCGTAACTATACGCAGTGCGATTCGATGCTGATCGGCGGCAAGTCCGAGGCAAATACTTTCCCGTACATCGAGGTGATGAACAACACAGCCAAGGTTGAGCACGAAGCGACGACCTCAAAGATCAGCGAGGATCAGTTGTTCTATCTCCAGCAACGCGGAATCTCACAGGAAGACGCTGTGTCGCTGATCATTAACGGTTTTTGTAAGGAAGTGTTCCG
>JANNGV010000664.1:0-4728 GCA_031404055.1 Chloracidobacterium sp. | reverse complement strand
CATAAGTAGCATTAAAACCCGTAAAAGGATTGAAGATATACCATGTGTTATCGGAAGGCCGGAGCACCGTTAACTCCGCTCGTCCGTCCCCATTAAAGTCCGCTATTAACGGCTTATCATCCTGCTGTCCCCACCCAATTTTCACTGGTATGCTCGATGAGCTTTGGATAATATACCAGTTCCCGTTCGACGGACGCCAGACAACGATATCGTCTTTACCGTCACCGTCATAGTCACCCGCGAATGCCTTGTCGCCGGGGATGCCCCATTGTGCGGTCCTTACGCCGAGCGTGCTTTGAATGATATACCAAACCCCGGTGGACGGACGCCAAACCGCAATATCCGTTTTTCCGTCAGCGTCGTAATCACCCGCGACCGGAACGTCACCGTTGGCTCCCCACTGTACAACACGATCGCCCGCCTGGCTTTGCCTGAGATACCATGTACCGTTTGAGGGACGCCATACGACGATGTCAGACTTTCCGTCACCGTCAAAGTCGCCGTTGACCAACTTGTCATCTGACCCGCCCCAGCCATAGTAACGGTAGTTACTATCCGAACTTTGTTGAACTGACCACGAATATGAGCTTGGAGGACTGCCCTGCTCAACATCTGACAGGTCGGTCTTACCGTCACCATCAAAATCCGCAACCTTGTTTCTCGGCGGATTCCCAACGTCGCTTGCATCGAGGACCAAAAGTCCGTTCGTCAGATCGCCAGCCAGCACTTTGTTTGTGCCGAGGAATGGAAAAACCGCCCAATTGCCGTCATATGTCGTGGGCAACGCATTCTGTCTAAACTCGCTTCCGCAGATCATATCCCAGGGCTCGGCGTCCAAAGCGGCTTGTTTTTCCTGTTCGGGCGGAGCGAACGTCGCTTGAAAAGTATCGTACTGGCCAACACGTACCGGGTTGGCGGGCGTAGAAATATCAAAGACTTGTACGCCCGCTTGATACCATGACACGTACAGATAGTTCCCGAAAACTGCCGGATTATGGGGCGTCACCGCGTTAAGCCCTAATTCGGCCATCGAGATGCTTTTCACAAGCAGCGGTAGAGCCGGATTCGTGATGTCATATACGCGTATGTCGCCAGTTCCATTATTTGTTTCACGTGCACTATAGAGAAAATTGCCATTTTCGCTGGACCAACTGCTGTGCATATTATTACCGGCCGTAATGCTGGTCTGGTCTTCGACGAAGCCCAAAAGCGCCGGAGTTTGTGTGCCGATATTGGTTATGTCGTAGATCTCCGTCCGTCCGCGATTGGTCGAGCTTCCCCAACCCGATGTGAACATGCGGTTGCCACGTATGTGCATTGCGTGAACCCAAAGCGTCTCAGTTGGATTAATATCGCGAACGAAAAACGCCGCGGCCGGATCGCTAATATTGATAACCTTTATCAACTTGTTTGAAAAACTGTTCGAATTCTCGATCAGATAATCGCCCCAGACGATCATCTCGTGAATGCTCCCAAAACCGCCGCCATTTGCCGAATTCACAACACCCAAAAGCTGCGGAGCGGCCGGATTCGTCAGATCGACGATATGTACGCCGCCGCCATTACCGCTGCCGAAATAGCCGCGATTTCCGACGACTATCGCCTCTAAAAACTGTAAATTATTGCCCGGATTGTACCAACTGGATAACACGGGAGCGTCCGGATTAGAAATGTTGTAAATGAAGGCCCCTCGGCAATTGTAGCTGCCCTGCACGGCAATGTTGCCGTCAGCAAAAATGTCGGCGTATTTGAGGTTCGAACCCGCGCTTGGGCAGTCTGGCGTTATCTGGGAGCGAAGGCGGACTTTTTGTCCGTTAATATCAAAAGAGCTGGCGAGTAGGACGACAAAAGCCGCGAGTAAAACAAAACCTTTCATGTTTAAAAAATAAGACTGAACTAATTTCCGACGATAATTCCAACGCGGCCGGTAATGAAGACCGGTTCGCAAAAAGCTGTAAAGCTAATAAGCTTGGTAAAATTATACTACAGTGGAGGGTCAGAAAATAGACAAATCAATGCGCGGAGTTATGACGCAGCCTGTGATGCTTCGCGCATAACCAGATCGAATGTGCCCGGATCAACCTTACGGAAACGGCGGTTTCGATTGAGCGAAACGGCTACGGATATTGTCGGATTATTGCCTTTGAATTCCATTCCGCCCGCGACCAGCAAATTATAGAGCTCATTTACGTGGAGCGGCACACCGGCTTCGCGAAGGAGAAGCGTACATGCCTGTGTGATCGTACGATCGGAGAACCGATGGTTTATCGGCTCGATATTATTCGTCCGCGTGGGAACGCCGCGATTTTGACTAAGATATGTCACCGGACTTGGCGAATTGCCCCCGTATGAGCGGAAAGGAGTCGCGTACTTCGGCGGATTTGCCTTCCTTACTTCAGGAACCCGCTTAAATTCATTTTCCGCTGGAATCGCTGCCTCGCCTTTTCGCGACCGCCTGCCGGAACCAGCGGCTCGAAACTTTTCGATCATCGCGGCGGTATGCTCCACTATGTCACCGATGGAAGCGAGATCTTCCTGCAGCATCTCAACTTCTCTTTCAGCGTCACGAAGCCGGGCAAGCAATTGGTTCTGCTCGCTCCGCTTCTCGCTTAGAAGCATCTCAAGTGTGTCAATGCTTTTTTGATCGTGCATGCCGCGTGGAGCGCTGTACCATGGGCGTCAGCGGATTTTAGAAGGAAAACTAACGTCAAATACTAATTATTTCTTTCGATTACAAAGCTGGGAATCTCTTCCAGTGCAAGAGAATACTTTGTTTTTGGTAAAACTTCAAGATTTTTTCTCGCACTCTTGGCATACGCCAAAGCGATGGAGCGAATCTTCTCAGCGGTCTGATTTGCCTCGAGCATTTCCCTTATTCTTGCACGTGAACCATTTTCGTACGATCCGTCAGCGATAATTTGTTTAAGTTCTACTTTAAGTTCCGGATATTTTTTGCAGAGTAATATTAGAGGAAGCGTAAGTTTTCCTTCAACAAGATCAGCACCGGCAGCTTTACCCAATGCCTTCTCGTCGGCGGTAAAATCAAGAAGATCGTCGGCAAGCTGAAATGCAATCCCGAGGTTCATGCCGTAATTACGCAAGGCTATCTGCTGCTCCGGCGTTGCACCCGCCTGAATTCCGCCGATCTCGCAACAGCCCGAAAAAAGATATGCCGTCTTTCGACGAACAATGTCGAAATACTCGTCCTCGCTGATTTCCGTATTCCCGATCATCGTAAGTTGGATCAACTCACCTTCGGTCATCTTTCGCGTGAGATGCGTAAGTATCTCAAGTATCTCCAGCGACCGCTCCTTCAGCGAAGTCTCAAACGCCGACATGTAAAGCCAGTCGCCCATCAGAACTGCAGCCTGATTGCCAAAACGCACATTCATCGAAGCCTTGCTGCGGCGGATATCGGCATTGTCGATAATATCGTCATGAACGAGCGTGGCCGTGTGCAGCATTTCCATGACAGTAGCAAGACGAATTACGCCCTCGGAAGAAGCATTTCCGCCTGCCGCGTAATTAGCAAGAAGTAGAAGAGCTGGCCGCACGCGCTTGCCGCCGGAGGAACGCACGTATTCGCCAAGGTAATTGATCACCTGAACATTAGAAGTCGCCTGCCTGGCAAACTCCGCTTCAACCAGCTCCATCTCGGACTTGATCAGCCCAAAGATCTTTCTGGCCTTGAATCGCGGAAGCACTTCTTTCTCGATGGTCGCAAATGTCTGCATTCTTAAATATCTTTAGTTGTTCTCGGCCGAGCCTGCCCTTGGGTCCAAAGTCGAATGCTCGACCTGCCGTATCTCACCGCTTTCCAGGGCCTCAAAGACAGACCGGCTAAGCGGGTATGGCCGTTCGTCAAAATCCTGTGAGATCTGGGATTGCATCTGGCGTTGAAATGCCGCATCGCCGCCTTTGGACCAACAGATAAGAAAATCGCGGTTCGGAACGCCGAAATAGAACGGAGAGCCGATGTTTTCGCCGAAAACCTCTCGAAATTCCGGCAAGGTAATCCGGGCGGCGTCGAATCCATCCATACTGTTTACCACGGCGAATGAATTCGTTCCGGGAAACACTTGTAGCTCCATACCTTTGGAGGCTGCGTTCAGATTATCAAGGGCTGCGTCCTGGATCTCCTGTTCATCCACACCCCATCGATCGACATCGGCTCTGGACACGTAACTGTATGCCTTTTCGGAATCGATCACAAATCCAATGACGATCTCCAAGCCGAAAGGACGCGAGATTAATGGTATCTTTTCCAGAAAGTCTTTCGGCATCAACTGAGGTTTTAGCAACCCTTTTGATCGTTCCCAATTCAGCTCATCGCGTTCAGTTAAAATCAAACCTGCAAGAACGTTCTGGAAATGCTCCGAGACAATATCCCGCAAATCGCCCTCGGTCTGCGAACCGAGCAGAAAATTCGAACGAATGTTGGTTAACCCCAGGGTTTGCTTATCAAATAAGATGGTCTGCGGATCATCCGACCCCTCAAAAGATTTGTCGGGATGAAGTTCCCCCAGAAGCGTAAGAACCTTTGTCTGAAAGGCTCGCTGTTCGTCTCCGTCACTCTTTTTGAATAAGCGTGTAAATCTAGAAGTCATAGCTGGACAGATAGGTTGTGCGGTCAGTTACTCCTGTAATTATCGAACGTCATGTCTATCCCAAAGTCATTTGCCTTGAGTTTTGCCATTACGTCCTGCAGCGTGTCGCGGTCTTTGCCGG
>JANNGV010000663.1:0-5480 GCA_031404055.1 Chloracidobacterium sp. | reverse complement strand
TGGCGGTAATGGTTCCGCTTATGTCGACCTCGGCGGATGCCCAGACGAGACGCAACCTCAGATCGCGTTCGTACGCAACAACGACTTATAAAAAGCCGAGTATTTACCGTCGCCACCGCAACCTTTTCAACATAGCAATCGGTACCGGTGCGGGTGCGTTGCTTGGCGGATTGATTGGCGGCAAAAAGGGTGCCTTGATCGGAACAGCAGCCGGTGCAGGCGGTGCAGCACTCTACACCTATAAGCTGAATCCGAAAACCAAAAGGTATTACAGAGCTTATCGATAATAACAATTCACTGTAGCCGAGCCGGGGAGGAAGGCCGTGATAAGTCGAAAGACTTGTCACGGCTTTTTAATTATAACCCTCGACATCCGTAAAATCCTCATAAATCATCCCACGCCTATCGCGTTTGGCTTTTGTAATCGCCTCAAATCCGCCGTCTTCGTTGCGTGAGATCTTGTTTTGGGCATAAAGGCCTTCGAGGACGAATTCGCACGCGGACACCAGTTTTGCCTTTTCATTTTTTCCGAATTCCAGCGGAACCAGCGTCGAATCGATCAGGTCGGGCACCGCGTCAAGCAGCATCACACATTCGTCGGCTGAAGCCGTGTCCGACAACAAGAGTTTGTTTCCCGTCTCGAACCATTGCACTGTCGGCCCGAAATCGATGCCAAGAAAGAACCCTTCAAAAATCACGCCGCAGGCGCGTTTAATCAGGTCTTTCGCGATCTTGTGCGCACCGATCTGCTCGCCTTCGTATTCCAACTCCATCTTGCCGGTCATCGCCGGCAAGGCCGCGTAAATGTCGGAAATTCGAGGAACTATCTGGTTTTCATTCGTAATCAACGCACGACGCTCGGCATTTGAAACCGCCGATTCCACGGCAGTTATCGAAAATCTTTGAGAAACGCCCGAGCGTTTATCTATCCGCTGATCGTCACGAGCTTCAAATGCGATCTGCTCGATCGTCTCTGAAATAAACTCCGGTACCTCCACCGCCGCACCGTCAAACCCGTCGCGTTTCGTCCACGCCTCCTGAAGCGTTATCTCGGCGCTCAACTGCACATTTGCGGGGTAATGCGTCTGTATCTCCGATCCGATGCGATCCTTTAGCGGGGTAATTATCTTCCCGCGGGCAGTGTAATCTTCCGGATTTGCTGAAAATACTAACATCACATCAAGCGGCAGACGCACCGGATATCCCTTTATCTGCACATCGCCTTCCTGCATGATGTTGAACAGGCCGACTTGGATTTTTCCCGCTAGATCGGGCAGCTCGTTGATCGCAAATATCCCACGATTCGCACGCGGCAGCAGTCCGAAATGGATCGTCAATTCGTCAGATAGCAAATGCCCGCCCTTCGCCGCCTTGATAGGATCGACATCGCCGATAATGTCCGCGATCGTTACATCCGGCGTCGCCAGTTTTTCGACAAACCGGTTATCGCGATGCACCCAATCGATCTTCGTCTCGTCACCGTGCAGTTCTATCGTCTGCCGTCCATAGGCGCTCAGCGGGGCGAACGGATTATCGTTGATCTCCGAACCTGCAATTATCGGTATCTCGTTATCTAAAAGATCCGTTAATTGCCGTAAAATCCGGCTCTTCGCCTGTCCACGCAGACCCAAAAGTATTGTGTTATGCTTCGACAATATCGCATTCACAAGCTGTGGAATAACAGTTTCGCTGTATCCGACAATCCCCGGAAAAAGCCGCTCACCCGACCGCAATTTCGCAATCAAATTCGCCCGCATCTCGTCTTTGACGGAAGACGCACGGTATCCACTTCCCCTTAATTCACCCAATGTTCGTGAAAGTTCCATACATCTATACTAACGCAGAAAGCTTCGCCTTGCCTTATGAATTCGCTTAGAACCAACTCTATATTACAATTTCTCCATGATTCAAACCGCGTCCGGCCAGCTTGAGAAGTTTCAGAATTCGGTAGGTATAAAATTCCAGCTTTATAACAGCCTTTTCCTTTCGCTGCCATTTTACGGAATTGATAAGACCGGCATTTTATTGTCGCTTTTTAACAGCAATTGCGAAGATGGATTTGCGGGCGGCAAGAGTCCGATGGAGATAATCGACGGTTTTTTCTTTGATAAATCAGACAACGAAAAAATGGATTTGCTATTCCGGTTCGTACAATACGCCGAGCGTCAGGTGGTTTTATTCGATGCGCTTGAAGACGCGGCGTTTGAGGAATTGCACGACGCTCATGGTTCTGGCACTCTCGCACAGTTGGAAAATAGCGTAACGCAGGCCGACCGGATGAAGGATTTCAAAGAAAAGCTCCGCACCTTCTCGGTCCGTCTTGTGCTGACCGCGCACCCGACGCAGTTTTACCCCGGTTCCGTATTGGGAATCATCAACGACCTGGTCGCGTCGATAACCGAAAACAGCGTCACGGATATCAACACGCTGCTTCAGCAGCTTGGCCGCACGCCTTTTTTCAAAAAGCAAAAGCCGACTCCGTTTGACGAGTCGGCGAGTCTTATCTGGTATCTCGAAAATATTTTTTACAACGCAATCGGAGCACTCGCCGCCGAGCTTAAAAATTCATTGCCAGACGATAACCTGAAACTGAATGACCTGGTGAAAATGGGCTTTTGGCCAGGCGGCGACCGCGACGGCAATCCGTTCGTAACGCACGAAACGACGTTGCGGGTCGCCGAAGCTCTCAAACGCTCCATCTTAAAGCGCTATTACGCGGATGTCCGCCAACTAAAGCGGCGGCTCACGTTTGCCAACGTTGAATCATCGGTGGCTGATCTGGAGAAAAGGCTTTATCAGGAAGCATTCCAATTATCCCCGGCATCACTGAAGAAAACAGAAATCCTCGGCCATCTCACCGCCGTACGCAAAACTTTGCAGTCCGATCACGATGGTCTATTCGCTCATCTTGTGGACGACCTGATAAGCAAGGTCGAGATTTTCGGCTTATATTTCGCTGCATTGGATATCCGCCAGGAAGCCTCGGAGCACGGAAGGGTTTTGCAAATTATCGCGGACGAAACAGATGCGTTGCCCACGAACTATTCGTCGCTCTCGAATGCGGAAAAAATGCGTCTGCTGCTAACTATTGAAAAACCCGCCAACATCGAAAGCATTTCCGACCAGATCGCCCTCGACACGCTAAAAACGATTGCCGCCGTCAAACAAATCCAGCAGCAAAATGGCCGCGAAGGCTGCGAACGATACATTATCAGCCAATGCCAGAGCGCTGCACACGTTATTGAGGTCTTCGGGCTTTTTCTGCTCGGGGGTTGGAAAAAGGACGATCTTGCGGTCGACATCGTGCCGCTTTTCGAAACGGTTGACGACCTTCACCGGGCTTGCGGCATTATGCGCGAGCTTTTTGAATTGACAGCCTATCGCGACCATCTAAAGCTCCGTAATAACCGCCAAACCATAATGCTGGGCTTTAGCGACGGCACAAAGGACGGCGGCTACTTGATGGCGAACTGGAGCATTTACAAAGCAAAAGACGAGCTGACAAAACTGTCGCGGGAATTCGGCATCAACGTAATATTCTTCGATGGCCGCGGTGGCCCGCCCGCTCGCGGCGGCGGCAAAACGCATAAATTCTATTCTTCCATGGGCCAGAATATCGCTGACGAAGCGATCCAGCTAACGATTCAGGGCCAAACCGTGAGCTCGAATTTCGGCACGGTCGCCGCTGCCAAATACAATATCGAGCAGCTTCTTCATGCAGGAGTCTACAACGACCTCTTTGCTCCGAAGGAAGCAACATTCACATTGCGGGAAGAAAACTTGATAGAGCGATTGGCTCGGCACAGCTTCGTCTCCTATATGGATCTGAAAAATCACCCGAATTTTCTCGACTATCTCTCGGCCGTCAGCCCATTGCGTTTTTATGCCGAGACAAATATCGGCAGCCGCCCAAGCAAACGCGGCGGCGGGAAATTGACGCTCAAAGATCTGCGTGCAATCCCATTTGTCGGCGCGTGGAGCCAGATAAAGCAAAATGTGCCGGGCTTCTACGGCGTTGGCTCTGCCCTGCAAAAAATGGATGCCGAAATCGATGAGATCGCGGCAATGTATCACAACAACGGCTTTTTCAAAGCCCTGATCGATAATAGCCAGATGGCAATGCAAAAATCCTATTTCCCGCTAACCGCATTTCTCGCCGATCATCCGGTATACGGCGATATCTGGCAAAAGATCCACGATGAATTCGAACTAAGCCGCCGCTATTTAACACGTATTTCCGGCACAAAAGAGCTGATGTCCGACCTGCCCGTCGAACAGCAATCTGTCAGAACACGCGAACGAATCGTACTGCCGCTTGTCACAATCCAGCAGTACGCGATCACAAAAATTCGCGAAAGTGAGGAAAGAGGCGAGGGTGCCGAAAAGCGTTCGGTTTACGAAAAACTCGTCATCCGCTGCTCATTCGGCATTATCAATGCCGGAAGAAATTCGGCATAACAAAAGAGCCCTGACAAGTACTGAGGCTCTCTTCTCCATGTCCTCTTTTTCGGATTTCGTTCCTCTTGTTCCGTGGTCTGATTTAAATCGTAACCACGGAACAAGATGAACGGGAACAGAAAAAGAAGAATCAAGGAAGTTTGCGCATACGCCAGAACCTAATATCAATCAATTGCCGACTACTGGACAATAACTAAAACGTATAGGTATTCGCCTGAATCAAAGTCTCGGCGATCCGCTGGCGGGCCGCGACGGTGTTGATCGGGGAATTGTTCTTCGTGTAACGTTTCAGAGCGACAAGCAGCGTGCGGCCTTCATCACCCTCGGACATTGCGGCGATAGTATTTTTCGCCTTCGCGTCAATCCTCTGGATAGCGTCGTTGCAATAAACCGAAGCCATGTCGATCTGCCTTGCGGCCGCTTCTTCACCCTTTGATTCCGCCTGTTTCTTCGCTCGCAAAATCGCAGTTTCCATCTGGTAAGCGTCCATGATTATATCGGCGCAGTTCATCAAAATTTCCTGCTGCTCGCTAAGCGCCATCATGTATTTCTGGGCCGCTGTTCCGAGCACCATCAAGGCAATCTTCTTCGCGTTCTGCGCAAGCTTTGTTTCGGCCGCAAGCAGCGAAGTGTCCTCATCAAACGAAATCTGTGGATTAAGAATCTCGCCCTGCAAAGCCTTCGCCGCCTGCAGCAATCCGAGTTTGCCCTTCATCGCACGCTTCATCAACTGGCCTGGAATTAGCATCCGGTTGATCTCGTTCGTGCCTTCGAAAATACGGTTGATGCGCGAATCGCGATAGGCCTTTTCCGCCGGGTAATCCGCCGAATATCCATAGCCGCCGTAAATCTGTACCATCTCATCGACCACATAATCGAGAGCTTCCGAGCAGGCAACCTTATTGATCGAAGATTCGACCGCATATTCCTCGATGGACTGCAATTTTGTTGCATTGTCCGCTCCGTCACCAATGAGAGCATCGATCATACCGACCGTTCGGTATGTTATCGACTCCGCAACC
>JANNGV010000662.1:0-3612 GCA_031404055.1 Chloracidobacterium sp. | reverse complement strand
GGCCTAATTTTTAGGTTGTAATTAAAGCCATACACTGCTAATATCTTCCAACTTTGGAAACTGGAAGCTTCTGCACAAGTCCATTTCCGGCCTTTCGCCCGATTAAAAATTAGAATTCGTCCATCCCACTAAGCTATGAGAAAAGCATATCTTCTGTTGCTCGTCTTGTTCGTCGGACAAAGTTTGTTCCCATTGCAGTTGATTTCTGCACAGACGACAGAAACCGTCGCACCGAGAACAGGAATCACGCCGGGCTTCGCTTTGCTTGACGGCACCCCTGTCAGACTGCGTCTCGCCGCAGCGTTTCTTCCAAGGATGCAAAGACCGGTGACAATATCGATTTTGAAGTGATAGACGATGTGAGGCTCGGAGAAGTCGTCGTAATCCCGAAGGAAAGCGTCGCAATCGCAACCATAACAAGGGCAAAGCCAAGCGGCCGGTTTGGAAAGGGCGGCAAACTTGACATTAAGATCGATTACGTTCGACTCAAAACCAGCGAAAAGGCCAACCTCAGAGCCATAAAAGAAAGTAAGGGAAAGAACAACACTGGCGCAATGACAACCGCACTGGTCGCGGCCGGAATTCTTTTCTTCCCCGCCGCGCCGCTTTTCCTTTTTATTAAAGGAAAAAACATTAACCTCGCAAAGGGAATGGAAGTAACTGCCTATATCGATGGCGATATGCAACTGGATCCGATGCAATTTGGAGCGTTAACTTCGGCTACTGTTCCTATTTCGGCCGATCTCGCCTCAATAACCGTAAAAGCTTTACTGGATGGCTGTGAGATAGAGATCGACGGCAAGTTCGTAGGCAGCACTCCTTCAACCCTGGCACTGAAGCCCGGCGAATACAGGATCGTGGTGAGGAAGCCCGACTATACTCCATGGGAGAAGACAATTACGGTCGGCGCAGGCAGCAGTATTACATTGGACGCAGTTATGGAACGTGCCCCTAAATAGACAAAAACTCAAATAGCGTTGACCTCAAACCTCTTCGGTCGCCTTTATTCAGCACTCCGACTTGACCTATCGGCCTGTTTTCGATACTCTGTCAGTTCGCGTTTTAGCGGATATTTTTATTAGTGTGTGCAATTATGAGTACTTATTTTCCGAGCGGAAAGGGTTTGGACGAAAACCGTAAATGGCTTGTTGTGGATGCGCAGGGTAAAACTGTCGGCCGTCTTGCTACGGAAGTGGCTAGAATGCTGTCCGGCAAGAATAATCCGGCATGGACACCGTTTCTCGACATGGGTGATCACGTAATTGTGATAAATGCCCGGCATGCCGTATTTACCGGTGCAAAAGACGACCAGAAGATCTATTATCGCCACACGCTTTATCCGGGCGGCTTGCGTGAAACATCGGTCAAGGAAATGTTCGAGAAAAAGCCTGAAAAGGTTCTCGAACTTGCAATTAAGGGCATGCTGCCGAAAACAAAGCTCGGCAAAGCAATGGTCAAGAAATTAAAGGTTTACGCCGACGGCGATCATCGCCACAGCGCGCAGAAACCGGAGGCAGTCACAATCTAAGAGTTCAAGGTTCAAGGTTTAAAGTTCAAAGTTGAACGACCTGGAACTTGAACACTGAACTTTGAACTAACGTTTATGGCAGACATTCAATATTACGGCACGGGCCGCAGAAAGACATCGACGGCACGGGTTTACCTTCGTCCGGGCACAGGCAATATCATTGTCAACCGCCGCGAATTTGACTCATACTTCCCTAACGAAGCTTTGCGAATGATCATCCGCCAGCCGCTTCGGCTTACGGATACGGCGGCAAAATTCGACATTCTTGTAAATGTCGATGGCGGCGGCACGGCCGGACAGGCCGGTGCGGTCCGTCACGGCATAACGCGTGCATTGATGGAATTTAATGCCGATTTACGACCGGCACTTAAGAAAGCGGGACTCGTAACGCGCGATCCGCGTCAGAAAGAGCGTAAGAAATACGGTCAAAAGGGCGCACGTGCGAGATTCCAGTTCTCGAAGAGATAATCTCGTAAATCGTGAATCGTCGATCGTAAATAGAAAAATATTCACGATTTTCGATTTACTAATCCATCGCCGGAATTCATTGGTTCACTTACTAATTCCGGCGAGTACATAAACCAATAAGTCAGGAGATATAACGTTTTGGCAACAGTTACGATGAAAGAACTTCTCGAAGCAGGAGTTCACTTTGGCCACCAGGTTCGCCGTTGGAACCCGAAGATGAAAGAGTACATCTTTGGCGAACGCAACGGCATTTACATTATCGACCTTCAGAAAACGCAGAAGCTTTTCCGCGACGCTCTGAATTACGTGACGGAATCGCTCACCGAGCGTCCGAATCAAAAGATTCTTTTCGTTGGCACCAAGCGTCAGGCTCAGGAAGCGATCAAGGAAGAAGCCGAACGCTGCGGACAATATTACATCAACAATCGATGGCTCGGCGGACTTTTGACGAACTATGAGACTGTAAAGAAGTCTATCGCCAAAATGAAAGAAGTCGAAACGATGCGTGAAGACGGCCGTTTCGAGATGTTGACCAAAAAGGAACGCCTCAAACTAGACCGCCTGCACGAAGGCCTGATGAAGAATCTCGCCGGCATCAAGGACATGGGCGGCCCACCGGACATGATGTTTATCATCGACGTCCGCAAGGAAGATATTGCGGTTAAGGAAGCAAATCGTCTCGGTATTCCGATCGTCGCCGTAGTCGATACAAACTGCTCGCCCGAAGGCATCGATCAGGTAATTCCAGGTAATGACGATGCTTTGCGTGCTATCCGTTTATTCGCTTCGCGTATTGCGGACGCAATTCTCGAAGGCCAGCAGGTTGCGACCGAAGGCCGTTCGGCGACGGCTGAAACAACTGAGACGGGCGACGAAGTAAACGACATCGGAGACAGTTTGGCTCCGCCGGCCGATCCGGTTGTTCAGGTCGCCGACCAATCGTTCGCTACGGCTGAAGCAACCCACGACGAGGCTGCGCCCGAAGGAGATGTAGTGCTCGTTCCGGAAAAACCGCTGGAAGCAGAAACCGTCGAGGAAGTTGCGGCGCAAACAACAGAAGAGAGCACGGAAGCAACCGCAAGCTAGATACATTTTTATTTTTTGAAAGCGTAGCCGTTTCCGTTTATGACGAATAGGCTACGCTTTTTTAAGATCGTAAATAGGAAATCGTGAATCGTGAACAGGTAAGAGCGAACTCCGATTTACGATTCACGATTTACGATTCACTAGGAGAAGTTATGGCAGAAGTTACAGCAAGTGCAGTTAAATCACTGCGCGAAAAAACTGGTGCAGGCATGATCGATTGCAAGAATGCCCTGGTCGAAGCAAACGGCGACGAAACAGCGGCTACCGAGATCCTGCGTAAAAAAGGCATGGCAAGCGCCGGTAAAAAAGCGGGGCGTGTTACGGCCGAAGGCGCGGTTGGTTCGTACATTCACATGGGCGGAAAGGTCGGCGTGCTCGTCGAGATCAATTGCGAAAGCGATTTCGTATCGCGCGGCGACGAGTTTCACTCGAGCCCGAGCGCTTGGACACGAAGTAGATCCACTTGCCGTCGGGCGACCACAGCGGCGAGTTGAGCCCCTTGGGGTGCGCGTCGAGTCGAACCGGTGAAC
>JANNGV010000661.1:0-2423 GCA_031404055.1 Chloracidobacterium sp. | reverse complement strand
CTGTGGTAAGCGGTGACATTTGATGCAATAAAAAAAGTCATTGCCGCCGCAAGGTTGTTCGATTTGCCTTCCTTTGCGACTTCGGTTTCGTAGGCTTGTTTAACTTGTGCGAAAAGCTCGATGAGGCCTTGTTTTTCGGCTAGAGTCGAGGCAAACGCGGTTGCGAGAGCCTGATCGACCTCTATATTTGCGGCCGGTCTAAAAGTGACCGAACCTGTTGAACGAGAAGCCGGTGCAGGCGGCGGAGTCCGTCTTGCTCCCGCTCCAGAAACGGTGCCGGCGGTTGTTTTCTTTTTCAGCAGACGGCTTATAAGCGTGCCGCCCGGGCTTTTCCAGGTGCTGCCCAACCCCTCCTTAATATTAGCCTTCCCACCGCCGCCGTGCGTTTGCGGATAAATGCCGACAAATTGAATCAGCAAAATTAGAAAGGATAAGACAAACTTTACAGGTATTAAACGCATTTCCGATTTTAAGCTTCACCGTTTCTTGAATCATAGTACCGTTCGATGGCGGCGGCAAGAAATTTTATGCACGGAGGCCAGAGAATCCAAAAAATTCGACCTCGCCGTTCCTACCCTTTGCCGGCGGACTTCTTTTTTGCACGCGAATTGATCGGGCGTTTTTTGGATTCGGGAGGCGTTTTATATGAAGCAAGCCGCTTTGACAGAGTGTTGCGGTGGATGCCGAGGGCGGCGGCGGTTTTGGAAACGTGATCGGAATGCCGGATGAGAGCGTTTTCGATGTAAAGCTTTTCGAACTCACTAATTGCTTCGTCGAGCAAAATGCGCCCGTCCAGCAATTCGTTGATCATTATCTCCATTCGTTCGCGAAGCAGCATAGGTAAAAAAGGGAAAAATTGAAAATTAACAACGGAAAATGGAAAATTAGAAATCCAGTCCCGCAAATCTTAAAGCTTGGGCCTTGTAAGCAGACTGTACGCAGTCAAGTATCGTTCCTTTGTCGCGTCGGCAACTTCCGCCGGCAGCGGCGGAGCGGGCGGCTGTTTGTTCCAGTCAAGCGTTTCAAGGTATTCACGGACGAATTGCTTGTCGAACGACGCCTGTACCTTGCCCGGAGAATACGTTTCCGCGGCCCAAAATCGGGACGAATCCGGCGTTAGAACTTCGTCAATTAGTAGAATAATATCGTCAGCGTCGGTGCCGAATTCGAATTTTGTATCCGCGATGATAATCCCGCGGCTGATAGCGTACTCACAGGCTTCCTTATAGATCTTCAGCGACAGCGAGCTTAACTTCGCGGCCGTTTCAGCGCCGACTATCTTTACAAATTCAAGCTCGGTGATATTTTCGTCGTGACCCGCCGCCGCTTTTGTCGCAGGCGTAAATATAGGCTCCGGCAGCTTGTCACATTGACGAAGTCCGGCCGGTAGTTTGTGCCCGCAAACCGTTCCCGTCGCCTGATAATCCTTCCAGCCGGAACCTTCCAGATAGCCGCGAACCACGCATTCAACCGGGAAAACCTCGGTTTTTTTTACGAGTGCCGACCTGCCGCGAAGCTCGGGATGATTGCGGACATCTTCCGGCATTTTATCGAAATCGGAGGTTATCAGGTGATGGTCAACCAGATGACCGAGACGACCGAACCAGAAAGCAGACAATGCGGTCAGCACTGAGCCCTTTTGCTCTATCGGTGTCGGGAGAATACAGTCGAAGGCCGATATGCGGTCGGTCGCGACTAGCAAAAGCCGCGCATCACTGATCTGATACACATCGCGAACCTTGCCGCGGTGGACAAGCGAGAGGTCGTTAAATGAAGTTTCAGAGACGGTAGATGCGGCAATCATTCTCGTTTCGCGAATTCGTACGGTTCGAACACTTTATTATGAAATTTGAATTTCGTAAAGCCAAAGCCGCATCAATTAAAAATCCTGGAATCCAGAGAATGTTGAAACTTTATTAACACGGTTAATAAATGCGGTGACAAATCCAAAAAAAATGTGCATAATCATTATGACCGAACGCTCTGCTACTCGCGGAGCGTTGGTTCTAGTTTCTTCCGCGCACCAGTTAGCACTCAATCCATCCAGTCTGAAGATTATATGACCGCCATATCGAAATTTAAAAGTAAAGTTCTAAGTATTGCCTTTATTACAGTTGCGACGGCCCTGTCGACGTTCGCACAGGCTCAGCGAGCGAAGGCTGCATCTGCACCGGACGAATCGTTTCTCAGCTCGTACGGAATGTATTTGGGCATTGTTGTAGTCGCCGTAATCGGGGTCGCGGCGATTGTTTTCATGCGAAAGCGGGAAGCGGCGAGCATTGGAATAAAGCCGATACCAACTGGCACGAACGGGCTCAAGCCGGGCGAAGTTCGAATGAACTATACCGCAACGAAGAAGGTAAAGATGTCGCCCGTCCGCAAGATTGAAATGATGAACGAAGAGTACACGGAGCCGACCAAGG
>JANNGV010000660.1:0-8292 GCA_031404055.1 Chloracidobacterium sp. | reverse complement strand
GCTTCTAGCGATCCCTTTTCACGACATGCTCAACGAAAACGACCGCGAGATTTTTGCCCTGAATCTCGGCAAGCTTCTTTCGCATAAGGAAACGTCGTGTCAGATGGAAATGAGCGTTAATGGGTTCGCGGACAAGCTGATCTGGCTGATGGCCAGCATATCGGTGGTCCATGACGGAACGAACGGGACGTCACACTTCATTTTCCAGTTGCAGGACATCACTGATCGTAAACGTGCTGAGGCTCGTCTGATTCACGATGCTTTGCATGACGCACTGACCGGCCTGCCTAATCGAGTGCTTTTTCTCGATCGGCTAAACGTTGCCTTCAAGCGTGCGAAACGTCATTTCGAGTCGAATTTCGCGGTTCTCTACTTCGATTTCGACCGCTTCAAACTAGTCAACGATAGTTTCGGCCATCTCGTCGGCGACAAGCTTCTTGTTTCAATTGCAGACCGGCTCAGATCGATTCTTAGATCAAGCGACACGGTCGCCCGTCTCGGCGGTGATGAGTTTGTGATGCTTGTCGAGGAGATCTCAGAGGTCGGTGACGCAACGGTGTTCGTCGATCGAGTTCGTGAGGAAATGTCGAAACCGTTCGATCTGGACGGGCAGTTGATTTACATAACCGTAAGCACCGGAATTGCGGGCTGGTCACGCAAGTACGAGCGGCCGGAATATTTACTTAGAGACGCGGACACGGCCCTTTATCAGGCAAAGCGGCTTGGACGTGACCGCTATGAGATATTCGATGAGCAAATGCATCATAAGGCATTGCAGTCGTTACAGCTTGCAAATGATCTGCACCGCGCTTTGGAGCAAAGCGAAATGCGGGTTTATTACCAGCCGATCGTCCTGCTCGAGAGCGGAGACCTTGTCGGCTTTGAGGCTTTGATCCGGTGGCAGCATTCAATAAGGGGGTTGGTGTCGCCGGCAGAGTTCATCCCGCACGCCGAAGAAACAGGCCTGATCATCCCGCTCGGCGAATGGATATTGCGCGAATCGTGCCGCCAGCTCAAGGCATGGCAGCTACGCTCCGACGAATATTCGAATCTATGGATTAGCGTCAACGTTTCGAGCAAACAATTTCTGAATACGGACATGGTTTCACTCGTGGCCGATGTACTTGAAAAAACCGGACTTTCGCCAATCTGCCTGAAGCTGGAGATCACGGAATCCGCGATGATAGAAAATCTCGACCATGTCATAAATGTGATGAACGACCTTAAAAAACTGGGTGTTCAACTGAGCATTGACGATTTCGGCACGGGTTATTCGAGCCTTAGCAACCTGCACAGTTTGCCTCTAAGTTCTCTCAAAATAGACCGGGCCTTCGTAAACCAGATGAACGAGGGCGGCGAGAGCGGCGAGATTGTAAGAACGATAATTACGCTGGCCCAGTCGCTAGGTCTCGCAATAATTGCCGAGGGCGTTGAAACCTCCGATCAAAAGACACAGCTTCAGGGACTTCACTGTCAATTCGGTCAGGGCTATTATTTTGCCAGGCCGCTGGATGTAGACGGCATCGAAGAACTTATGAGTAATTCGATAAAAGACCTGCATGCCTCGTACCCGCTGCCGCAAACGACACCTGTTACCACAGCCAATGTTGATTGACACGCAAACTTTGTTTTAGTAGCCTCAAGCTTAGATTTAGGACTAAAACAGAGGACCTGCAGAATTTGAGCAATCTTCGAAAACTAGAGCTTCCGCCACAGGGATTAAACACGCTTTTCGGTGTCCAAGACCAAAACATCAAGTATCTGGAATCGCTCCTCGATGTGAACATCGGGGCCCGCGGCAATGAGCTTCTCATTGACGGCGATGAGCGCGATATAAAAACCATCGAGCAAATTTTGCGCGATTTCGGCGATCTTTTCGCGGACGGAAACACGTTCACCGATAAAGAGCTGCGCGATGCGTTCAAGCAGATCGCGGAAGACCGGACGTACTCTCTGCGGGATTACTTTCTACGGTCGAGGTTTAATCCGTCCGGCAAAAAACAGGTTGCGCCGAAAACCGCGAACCAGCGGAAATACCTTGACGCAATCGCCGCAAACGATCTGGTTTTCGGCATCGGAGTGGCAGGCACGGGAAAAAGTTTCCTCGCGGTAGCCATGGCAGTCGATGCTCTAATGAAAAAGCAGGTCAGCCGTATTATTCTGACACGTCCGGCGGTCGAGGCGGGCGAAAGGCTGGGATTTCTTCCCGGAGACTTGCAGGACAAGGTCGATCCATATCTGCGACCGCTTTACGACGCTCTTTTCGATCTGGTGGATGCGGAAAAAGTCACGAAAATGCTTGAAAAACGCATTATCGAGATTGCACCGCTTGCCTTCATGAGAGGTCGCACTCTATCGGATGCGTTTATTATTTTAGACGAAGCCCAAAACACAACCGGCGAGCAGATGAAAATGTTCCTGACGCGGATTGGCTTCGGCTCGAAAGCCGTAATCACCGGCGACCGGACGCAGATCGACCTTCCCCGTGGCCAAAAAAGCGGCATCAAGGAAGCCGAAATCATTTTGAAAGACCTCGAAGGCATAGAATTTGTGTATTTTACTGACAAGGATGTCGTCAGGCACAAGCTTGTGCAGATGATCGTGAGAGCTTACGAGACGCATTCTAACGAGACAGAGAGTGCTGAATGAAGGTCAAAGAAGTCATTAGACTGCTTGAAAATGAAGGTTGGCGGCTTGCAAGAATGAAAGGCAGCCATCGACAATTCAAGCATAACCAAAAGAGCGGAACCGTTACGGTCTCAGGAAAAGAAAGTATCGACATTCCGCCCGGAACTTTGAATAGCATTTTGAAGCAAGCAGGTTTAAAATAGGATCGGAGAGAACTATGCGATATCTGGTTATTATTGAAAAGGGCGAGACTAGTTACGGGGCATATGTTCCCGATCTTCCGGGCTGTGTCGCTGTTGCTGAAACCGAAAGCGAAGTCATGAGTCTCATCCACGAAGCCATAGAATTCCACCTTGATGGCTTGCGCGAGGACAACGAACCAATTCCGTTCCCGCATTCGGAAGTAAAATACGTCGAAGTTCACGCGGCTTGAACGTTTTTTTTGATGAATTCGATTGTAAATCTCCAACGTAAATTCAGCTTAGAAACATCAGAACTCAGAAATTTTGTTGAAAGTATTCCAGCATCCGTCGATGATGCATCCGGCAAGTCTTTTGCTGTCGCTTTTGTATCGGACCGCCGCATGAAAGAGTTGAATCATCTCTTTCGTGGTAAAGATTCCACAACCGATGTTCTCTCATTCCCGCACGAATCCGACGAGTTCGATCCCGATAAGAATAATCTCGGCGACATTGTGATTTCTGTCGAACAAGCTCAAAAACAGGCTGAAGAGAACGGACTTACGCTCGATGGCGAGATAAAGCAACTGATTCTTCACGGCGTGCTGCATCTTTGCGGTTACGATCACGAGACGGATGGCGGCGAGATGAATGAACGCGAACTCGAACTCCGCAAAGAGTTGGGAATTTAGCCACCGAGAACGCGGAGACTACTAAGTTAACCTGCTCTCTGTGTTCTCGGTGAACTCTGTGGCAAAATAATCGCAATGGCCGATACACATAAAACCGCCGATCCATGCGTAATGGTGATCTTTGGAGCAACCGGAGATCTTACAAAACGCAAGCTCTTCCCCGCCCTGTATAATCTTGCAAAAGAAAAGTTTCTGCCCGAAAATTTCGCCATTGTCGGTGTCGGGCGCCTGGAAATGCTCTCGGAAGCTTTCCGCGATCAGATGATGGCCGACCTAAAAGAATTCGCCGGGCCTGATCCTGACGAAGAACTGATCAAATGGTTTTGCGAACGAACGCATTACACCGGCGGCGATTTCGACGACGACAAGAAGCTTTTCAAAGATATAAAGGACATGCTTCGTGATGTGTGCGCGGCAAATAATATTCCCGAAAATTTCTTCTATTACATGGCAATTCCGCCGAATCTCTTTGCGAACGTGTCGCAGAAGATCGTCAAAAACGGCCTCGGCAAAGAGGAAAACGGATTCTGGCGGCGGTTCATTTTCGAAAAGCCGTTCGGACGCAACCTTGAATCTGCTAGGAAGCTGAATACAGACCTTTTAAAGATCTTAAAGGAACGACAGATTTATCGCATCGACCATTATCTCGGCAAGGAAACGGTGCAAAATATCCTGGTCTTCCGCTTCGGCAACAGCATATTCGAGCCGATCTGGAACCGAAACTACATAGATCATATCCAGATAACGGTTGCCGAAAAACTAGGCGTTGAGCTGCGCGGCGGCTATTACGACACGGCGGGAGCCTTACGCGACATGATTCCGAATCACATTTTTCAGCTCGTTACGCTAACAGCTATGGAACCGCCGGTTTCATTCGAGGCCGACGCAGTTCGTGACGAGCAGGCTAAGATCCTCGCCGCCATCCAGCCGTTCTCGCCCGAAGACGCATTGCATAAAGCTGTCCGCGGACAGTACGACGAAGGCAAGATAAGCGAGAAAAAGGTGGCCGCGTACCGCTCGGAAGAAAAGGTCTCGCCAACCTCAGCCACGGAGACATACGCCGCTCTCAAGCTCTCTATCGACAATTGGCGTTGGGCCGATGTGCCATTTTACGTTCGAACCGGCAAGCGAATGCCCGAAAAACATTCGAGTATCATCATCCAATTCAAAAAAGCTCCGTTCGTTCTTTTTCGCGACACTTCAGTCGAACGGCTGACGACAAACCGGATCGAGATCCATATTCAGCCCGACGAAGGAATCACCCTTCATTTCGGTGCAAAAATCCCGGGGCCGATAGTCAATGTCGGCGCGGTCGATATGGACTTTAATTATGTCGATCATTTCGGCGAGCAGATAAGTACTGGTTATGAACGCCTTCTGTTTGACTGCATGATCGGTGATGCGACGCTCTTTCAGCGTGCCGACATGGTTGAGGCAAGCTGGAAGATAGTCACGCCAATCCTGGATGTCTGGAGCGCAATTCCGCCGCGAGATTTTCCGAATTATGCATCCGGCGCGTGGGGACCGAAGGAGGCCGACGCTTTGCTCGAGGCCGACGGGCGAAAATGGAAGAACTCAGTGCCGGATTTGGGCTCATAGTATCAGATGCAAAAGATCTGCATAGCCGAAAATCCAGAATCGCTTGCCCATCAGGCGGCTGATATTTTTGTCGATATCGCCAACAGTACGATCCGCAATAGCAAAGGCCATTTTTCCGTTGCTCTTTCCGGCGGTTCGACGCCAAAAGCTCTCTACTCGCTGCTTGCTTCAGATGAATACAGCTCGAAAGTTGATTGGTCGAAGGTCCGCTTCTTTTTCGGAGACGAGCGGAATGTCCCTGACGATGATGCTCGCAGCAATTATCGGATGGCTCGCGAAACTCTGTTTGAACCACTGCAGATAAACGAATCGAACGTCAGCACGTGGATCACCGAATTGGGCCCGCCTGACGAAGTCGCTGAAATGTATGAGCTGGCGATCCGGATGGCGTTTGACCACACGCTGGATCCGGCAAGAAACTTTACGGATGGGTGGGCGGCGGAGATTCTCGCAGCGTCACAAACAATGAAGGACGGCCTGCCAGAATTCGATCTCATTCTTCTTGGCCTTGGAGCGGACGGTCACACAGCTTCGCTTTTCCCACACACAAAAGCACTTGATGAAAATGAGAAACTCGCCGTCGCCAATTGGGTTCCGCAAATGGATGAGCACAGATTTACGATGACGTTTCCGCTTATCAACAACGCCGCGAACGTGATGTTTCTCGCCTCGGGCAACGAAAAAGCCGAAGCGGTTAAAAATATCATCGAGGGAGAATTTCTCCCGGACGATCTTCCCGCCCAACACGTTAAACCCGTTCGCGGCAAGCTTATTTGGATGCTCGATGCGTCGTCGGCAGCTCTTTTGCACCGAAATTAGATTTGCTTTTCAATTGCGGGAAACATACCATTTAAGTTCGATATAATATGGAGATTGAGATAATTATCGCCGGCGGTATTCTAATTGCCCTGGTGTTTCTGGCAACCGTCGATATGGCGTTTTCTCTTTTGTCGGACCTCGGCCTCCGGCGTCTTGCAACGGAAACCGAGGAAACGCTGAAGCCTAGCTCGACGCAGTTTCTGCGCGAGATACTTGAGAACCGGCCGGGATTTCGTTTCGCCCTTTCATCGGCAATTCAGATCCTGTTGATAAGTTTTACGGTGCTTGTCACTCTGATCGTGCTCGAGTTTACGCAAAATCATGCCACCCTGCTGGTTTTTGCGTTGCTTATCGGATTGGCGTCAACCGTTATTTTTCGACAGATACTGCCCCGCCTTTTTGTGCGGAACGAACCGGAAAAAAGGCTCCTGCTTCTTCTGCCGATCGTTCGCCCGCTTTATGTCGCCGCGTCGTTTGTAACCCAGCCGTTTGCCGGCTTTTTCCGTACCAGGGAACAGCAAAAACTTGACGCGTCCGTCTCGCCTGACACCGGTGAAGATAGATCTGATGACAACGCCGATGATTTTCAGGCCTTGATGGAAGTTGGCGAAGCCGAAGGCATTATCGAAGAGAACGAACGCGAACTGATCGAATCGATGGTCGAGTTTAACGAAACTAGGGCGGGCGAGATAATGACGCCGCGTACCGAGATTTGTGCGTTGGCGATCAACTCCACAAT
The DNA here is from genome assembly GCA_031404055.1 of Chloracidobacterium sp. Lineage (GTDB taxonomy): Bacteria > Acidobacteriota > Blastocatellia > Pyrinomonadales > Pyrinomonadaceae > OLB17. The sequence continues at coordinate 1,636 of JANNGV010000660.1, read as the reverse complement.
CGTTGCCGCCCGTGATCTTATCATCGAAGAAAAATATTCCCGCCTTCCCGTCTATCGCGACAGCATCGACAATATTGAAGGCGTTGTCTACGTCCGCGATCTGCTCCATGCGTGGGTCGAAAATAAGGAAAATCAGCCGATAGACACCATTCTTCGCGACGCATATTTTGTCCCGGAAACGAAATCGGCCGCCGAATTGCTCAAAAGCATGCAGGTCAATCATGTCCAGCTTGCGATTGTTATAGATGAATACGGCGGCGTTGCGGGTATAGTCACGGTCGAAGATATTCTGGAAGAGATCGTCGGCGAGATCGAGGACGAGGATACAGGGCAGGAAGAGATCATCGAGATTGTCGAGGGCGAGGACGGATATTGGGACGTGCTCGGCTCGACGGACATAGCTAAGATCGAGCGGCTGTTCGATCTGGAAATTGAGGACGACGATTTTACGACCATCGCCGGCCTCGTCACTAGCGAAGCCGGTTATATCCCAAAGGTCGGTGAAAAATTGAGCGTCCACGGCCTGGAAGTCGAAATTCTCCGAGCTGATGAGAAGAAGATCACACTCCTTCGGCTTAGGCCGTCCAATACTCCGGCCGAATCGTTGGATAAAACAGCTGCGTAGATGTGTGAGAAAGGCACAGGAAAATTTTAGAAATTGATGCATACTCTTTGTCGACTAAATATTTCCATCATCGCTATGAGCTTTCATTGGCGATACTGTTGTCGCCTGCGTGCACTCAAACCTCGAAGACCAAAACAATGCCTAAAGACGAACTTGATTCACTAATGAATGCGGTCCTGCCGTTCGCCCAGAAAATGCTCTCTGAGCATGCGGAGTTTTTACCTTATGGTGGCGTAGTCACAACGAAAGGTGAAATTATCAGTATCGGGGCCACAGACGGGCATGAACATCCGCCATCGCAAAACCTCATCGACATAATGACGGAATCCTTTCAAGCCAAAGCGAGAAACGATGAGTATCGTGCGACCGCCATTGTTTTTGACGTGAGCGTAGTTGATCCCGACACGACGCACAAATCCGATGCGATTCAGATTAACCTTGATCACGTGGAGAACATGTCCGTCTCAGTATTTTTGCCGTACAAGATAGAAAGCAAGGGTAACGTGACGTACGGAGAAATGTTTACCCAAAAAGGAGACTCAAAGATATTTGCACCAAGGTGATCAACCAAGACCCGTTGTTGACGTAAGCGCTTTTTTTTTGTATTAGCCGTGCCTTTTGCTATACTCGTTAGAAATAAAAAAAGGAGGCACGATTATGGCTATCAGACTAGGCGACGATGCACCCGATTTTACCGCGGAGACCACGCAGGGAACTATCAATTTCCACGAATGGCTTGGCTACAGTTGGGGCGTTTTGTTTTCACATCCAAAGGACTTTACACCGGTTTGCACGACGGAGCTCGGCATGGCGGCACGGCTAAAACCCGAATTCGACAAGCGGAATGTAAAAATAATGGGCCTCAGCGTCGATCCGCTTGAGTCGCACACGGGCTGGGAGAAGGACATTGAGGAAACACAGGGCATCGCGGTGAATTTCCCGATGATCGCGGACGCCGACCGCAAGGTTTCTGATCTTTACGACATGATCCATCCGAACGCAAACGACACA
>JANNGV010000659.1:0-8753 GCA_031404055.1 Chloracidobacterium sp. | reverse complement strand
ACTGCTGGCACTGGCTGAAGCAGCTGATACGACCAATATCCCTGACGGCATGAGTCTGCCCAAAGAGCTCAAACTGCGCGAAGACCGACTGGCCGCCATGGCTGCTGCAAAAGGAAAGGCTGACGTTAGTTGACCTCTCGTATTCGAAATTCCCGTTCTTTGTCGCCGAAGCTTCGGCCTGTGCGCGGGCCGCATGAAAACCGCCGCCGATAAGCTTGTTCTTTTGGCATTCTTCAATTATGCCGCCGATGCTGCTTGCCCTATTCGACAATGAAAGATTTGCCGTCGCTTCGACAAAACCATTTACAGGCTTGTAGGTCTGTTTCGCCAGGGTCGGCAAATATTCGCGGTCTACCGGCGAAAGCCGCGCGAGTTTTTCGGCCTTATCTACCATCGCTTTCAGGCTCGCGTCATCCAGGTCATTTGTTGACGAGCTCCCGCGTTTGCCATCGATCCACACGGTCACATTCGCACCGCGACTAACGCGCTGGCCGCTGGTCAAAAAATTGTTGCCGGCAAACCGTAGATGCGACAGCTTATCGCTGCCCACGCCTACGCTCGCATCCGCGGCGGTTACATACGAGAGTATTTTGTCGGTAAAGGCTTTAGCCTCAGTCTCGGTTAACAGCATTTTTTATAGGTCTCCCTTTACGTCAAAGTTGGTGTGACAGCAGTATTCAAAACGTTGATCTGGCGAAAACGTGCGACCGGACAGCCGTGCGATACCGCGTTCGACTGGCCGGGTTCGCCTTTACCGTCGTTAAACGATCCAGGGATCAGGTACGTCGCCTGACCTCCCAAGCCGTCACACGCTCCCCAAAAATCGGTCGTCCTCGCCTGATATGCAACATCACGAAGCATGCCGACTATCTTGCCGCCATTGATTTCCCAGAAAGTCTGGCCGCCAAACTGGAAGTTGTATCGCTGCTGATCGATTGAATAGCTGCCGCGTCCTTCGATGTAGATTCCTTTATCGACTCCGCCTATCAGGTCTTCCTGCGAGACATTTTCTTTAGCAGGCTCGAGCGAAACATTTGGCATTCTAGGAAACGGAACGCTCCCCCAGCTATCAGCATGGAGACACCCGTACGAGCTTTTCTTGCCGATCATCGGCGCGAGATCGCGGGTCGTCTGCCAATCGACGAATGTTCCGTCTTTGACCAAATGCCACTTCTGTCCCGCAACGCCTTCGTCGTCGTATCCGACGGTCGCAAGTCCGAGCGGCTGCAAGCGATCGGCAACAAAATTAACGATCTTTGAGCCAAACTGCAGTTTGCCGGTCTTGTCCGGGGTGAGGAAGCTTGTGCCTGCGTAATTCGCCTCCCAAAGAAGCGCTCGGTCTAGTTCGGTCGGATGCCCAACCGATTCGTGGATTGTCAGGAACAAATGCGACGGATGCAACACGAGATCGTATTTGCCCGGCTCAACTGTCTTCGCCTTGATCTTCATCACCGCTTCTTCGGCGGCCTTCGTTGCATCCGCAATCCAGTCTTGTTTCTCAATATATTCGTAGCCGATCGCCTGGCCTTCACGTAACGAGGCCCGCGATTGAAAATCACCGGAGGCCCGATCAACCGCGGTGACATTAAAGCTGGGATTGCCGCGAATGAAATATTGCTCGATACGCGAGCCATCCGACGTGGCGAGAAATTTCTGTTCGTTTACCCACGCCATTGAAGAATTGATGAAGCTGACGCCTTTCACCGCCATAGCGGCTTCATTTAGCTTCAGCAGAAACGCGATTTTGTCGTCTATCGGCACATCGAACGGATCTTTTTCAAATGAGCTTTTCCACGACGCTACCACCTTCGGTGCCGGAACCAACTCGATCTTTCGTTTTTGAAAAAGGGAATTAGCCCTGGCGATTTCGACCGCTTCTTTCGTCACCCGCTGAACTTCGTCCGATGTAACAATCGGGCTGGCTGCAAATCCCCAGGTTCCGTTTATCAGCACACGCACGCCAAATCCAAAATTCTGACCGCTCGAAACGTTCTGAATTTGCCTTTCGCGCGTTGACACAGCTTCCAGCCGATAACGGTTAATCCGAATGTCCGCGTAAGACGCCCCCAACTTTTTCGCGGTCGACAAGGCGGTGTCCGCAAGGGCATTTTTATTTACATCAATATATATGTTGTTTGCTGCCTGAGCGTCATAGACCCAACTCGGCAGCGTGACAGCTCCCAAAGCGAGGCCGGCGGTTTTAATAAAATCACGACGAGAAAATGACATTTTTCCCCCAAACTGAGATGGATTGAAATTAGAAGTGCGGAACGCCTTAAGTTTAGTAATAACAATTGGAAAGTGTCAAGGATTCAGTGAAAGAGCACCGTCCGACCGCTTAATGTTTGAAATTCGAAAAAAAAGTCGGGCTCCCTTGTTGATTAGTTAGTAAGACCTATTAAAATTATCTGCGATCGTCGTTTTTTATAAATTTGCTTTTTCCTCCTGGAAACCGAGCCTGAAATAGCTTATGAAATTTCAACGTGCATCTGGAATTCTCCTGCATCCGACATCTTTGCCGGGTGATTTCGGCATTGGCGATCTTGGGCCGGCGGCATTTGAGTTTGTCGATTTCCTCGCCCGATCCGGTCAAACGTATTGGCAGATATTGCCGCTTGGGCCGACGGGATACGGCGATTCACCCTATCAGTGTTTTTCGGCATTTGCCGGAAATCCATTGCTCATTTCGCCGGAGAAGCTTGTCGAAGACGGACTGTTGTCGGAAGTGCATTTGGCAGGACAGTCCGTAAGTCGTCAGTTTCTACAATCCGTTAGTGCAGATGATTCCGACAAGGTAGATTTTGCTTCCGTTTATCGGTGGAAGAACGCGATCCTGCCCGAAGCGTATATGAATTTTCACAGTACGACGAGTGTCGATCTTCAGGGAAAGTTTGCTGCGTTTGCCCAGGAAAACGCCGCGTGGCTTGACGACTATGCTCTCTACAAAGCTATTAAGGCCTCGCAGGAGCAACGACCGTGGTACCAATGGCCTGATGCGTTAAAGCTACGAAATCCAGAGGTGCTGCGGAACGAGGCCGAGCGGCTTTACGAAGAGATTCAGGCCGAGCGGTTTTATCAATTTCTTTTCTACTCGCAGTGGCTTGAATTGAAGGATTACGCCAACAAACGTGGCGTAAAGATTGCCGGTGACATGCCGATATTTATTGCTCTCGATTCCGCCGACGTCTGGTGCAATCAGAAAAAGTTTAAACTAAACGAAGACGGATCGCCGAAGGTTATTGCGGGTGTTCCGCCGGATTATTTTTCGAAGACCGGCCAGCTTTGGGGAAACCCGATCTATGATTGGGATGTAATGCGGCAGGATGGTTTCAGTTGGTGGGTCGACCGTATTAAACATACGCTGCGAACAGTCGATGTGCTCCGAATAGACCATTTTCGCGGGTTTGCCGCCTCGTGGGAAGTTCCAGCTGATGAGTCGACGGCTGAAAACGGCCGGTGGGTCGAAGTGCCAGGCGACGAACTTTTTAACACAGTAAAAAACGAACTCGGCGACCTGCCGTTTTGGGCGGAAGATCTGGGCGTAATCACGCCGGATGTCGAGAAACTTCGTGATTCTTTTGGCCTTCCGGGCATGCGGATACTACAGTTTGCCTTTGGCGGCGATCCGAAAAATCACGATCTGCCGCATAATTATGTGAGCAATTGTGTTGCCTACACCGGGACACACGACAACGACACAACCGTCGGCTGGTGGTTATCGCAGGCTGGCGCGGGATCAACCCGCGATGCAGCCGAGATCGGCCGTGAACGCGAATATTGTCTCGAATATCTGGGCTCCGACGGCGATCAAATCCATTGGGATTTTATTCGTGCCGTTTGGGCCTCGGTCGCAAACACGGCAATCGCGCCGATGCAGGACGTTTTAGGAATCGGAACCGAAGCACGCATGAATCTGCCCGCTACAACATCGGGCAACTGGCAATGGCGGATGGACAAAAATGCTATTACCGGCGAGACCACGAACCGATTAAAAAAACTGACCGAAATTCATGGACGTGCCATCTAATATGAGAAAAGATTTTTCGTTTGATCGCTTCTATCGCCGCGTCGCCGCATCGCAGTCTCACGGTTTCGCATTTTTTCTCTTTGCGTCTCTGCGTCTCTGCGTTTCAATTCTTTTTCTTGCGCTCGCGATCATTGCTCAAACACCATCTGTCGAAAAGATCGACCCCCCAAATTGGTGGACGCAAAGCACGATCAATCCGGTGCGTGTTTTGATAAGAGGTAAAAATTTGACCGGCGGAAGGGTTGAATCAAACAACCCCGGAATTACGGCTACGAATTTCAAAACGAGTGCGAACGGCAATTACTTTTTCGCGGACATCGCGATCCGCGAGAATGTCCAGATCGGGAACTACACGCTAAAGGTGACGACCGCTGCCGGAACGGCCAACGCTCAGTTTGGCATCTTCGCGGCCCAGCAGCGGTATGGAAATTACTCCGGTTTCTCTACCGACGACGTGATCTATTTTCTAATGCCCGACCGCTTTGCCGACGGCGATCCCACGAACAACGATCCGGCGAAGTCGAAGGGCTTGTACGATAGAAAGAAGGGCCGACATTATCATGGCGGCGATCTACAAGGGGTGATCGACAAGCTTGGGTATCTAAAGAGTATTGGCGCTACCGCGATCTGGACAACGCCGGTTTACGACAATGCCGACCGGCCGGACACGAAAGAAGTTTATGAAGGAATGCCCGAGACGACGGGCTATCACGGCTATGGCGCGGTTGATTTCTACGGAGTCGATGAACATCTTGGCGACATGGCAAAGCTAAAGGAATTCGTCAAAATGGCCCACGATAATGGTTTTGTCGTGCTCCAGGACCAGGTTGTCAACCACACGGGCCCATACCATGTTTGGGCCAACGATCCGCCGACGCCGACATGGTTCAACGGGACTATTCAAAACCATCTCTCGAATAACTGGCAAAAATGGACATCGATGAATCCAAGAGCCACGTACCAGACGCAAAAGAGCAATATCGACGGTTGGTTCATCGACATTCTCCCCGATCTGAATCAGAACGACCCCGAGGTCGAGCGTTACCTGATCCAAAACACGCTGTGGTGGATCGCGCACGCCGGCTTCGATTCAGTCCGTATGGACACTCTGCCGCACGTTCCGCGAACGTTTTGGGAAAAATGGATGACCGCGCTCAAGCGCGAGTTTCCTAAAGTTGTTGTTCTGGGCGAGCTTTTTGATGGCGATCCGGCTTTACTAGCCTACTTTCAGGGCGGACGTCGCGGGCATGATGGTGTCGATACAAAGTTGGATACGCTTTACGATTTCGGTTTGTTTTACCCGATTCGAAACGCGTTTGCTCAAGGTCAGAGCATCCGGCAGGTTTCGCAGATGTTCGCTCACGACTGGCTTTATCCTAAGCCGGGCGTGCTCGTCACCTTCCTCGGCGTGCACGACATGCCGCGGTTTATGGACGAAAAGGGTGCGACGATCGAAGGCTTGAAGCTGGCACAAACGCTGATAATGACTTCGCGCGGCACGCCGCTGCTTTATTACGGCGACGAACTTGGGATGCCCGGCGGGGCCGATCCCGACAACCGCCGTGATTTCCCGGGTGGATTTCCGGGCGACGCTCGAAACGCATTCACCGCGGCCGGACGTACGGCACCAGAGAACGATGTCTGGAATCATCTGGCAAAACTAGGCGAGATCAGAAAACAGCTTGAGCCGCTGCGCCGCGGTCGTTCGCTCGATTTGCTGGACGAAGAGCAGCAGATCGCCTACGCCCGGTTCACGGATAAGGCAGCGGTCGTAATTACCTTCAACAACGACTCGAAACCGGCCGAAGTGAGTTTTGATATCTCGATGATCAAAACGATACCGGCGAATGCAACATTGACCGATATGCTTGGCAAATTGCCGGATTTAAAAGTAACGAACGGAATGGTGAAATTAACGATTCCGGCGAGAACGGCGGGTATTTTCTCGGTCAGATAGGAATTTGCCCGCGAGTAAAAGATGTAGGAGCCAAGATCGAAGGCGTCCGGCAACTGGCGAACACTAAATGTTCTTAATCGTTTAGAAGCGGATTTGCCCGCTCGATCAGAGTTATCGTGCGGGCGATCCCGCCTCTAAACAATCGGGAGATTGTCAATATGTACCAAATGAATACTGCCTTAAAAAATGCGGTCCTAATAGTTCTCTTTGCTTTGTTTTCTTTTGGTTCAATCGCGCAGCAACCGCCGTCTCGCGATTTTTCAAAGGAAACCTCACGCTCGAAGCGCGATTGGGTGAAAGATGCTGTTCTCTACGAAATATTCCCACGCCAGTATTCGGCGAAAGGCGATTTTAACGGCATCACCGCCGATCTCGACCGGCTGAACAATCTTGGCGTAACGGTGCTCTGGCTGATGCCGATACATCCGATCGGGAAGCTAAAGGCGAAGGGCACGGTCGGTTCGCCGTATGCGGTGCGGGATTTTTACGCTATCAATCCGGATTACGGCACGGCTGCCGATCTAAAGCGTCTCGTGGCCGAGGCCCACAAACGCGGGATGAAGGTGATCATCGACATCGTCGCCAACCACACGTCGTGGGACAGCGTGATGATGAAAAACCCGGCTTATTACACCAAAAACGCAAAGGGCGAGATAATACCGCCGGTAGCCGATTGGGCCGACGTGGCCGATCTGAACTACGACAACCCGGAAACGCGCAAGTACATTATCGACATGCTCAAATTCTGGGTGCGCGATTACGATCTGGACGGCTTCCGCTGCGATGTGGCCGGATTTATCCCTACTGATTTTTGGGATGCGGCCCGCGCCGAGGTAGATAAGGTAAAGCCCGACACGATCTGGCTGGCCGAATGGGAGTCGCCGGATCTGCACGTAAAGGCGTTCGATGTAGATTATTCGTGGGCAAATCATGCGGCGATGACGGAGATATTGCAGGGATCAAAACCGGCATCACGCATCCGAGAGGTTTGGGAAGAGCAGCACGCCAAATTCCCGAAAGGCAGCTTGCGGATGCGTTTCTCCGATAATCACGACGAACGCCGGGCCATCGCACGTTTTGGTGAGAAAGGAGCGCTTGCCGCACAGGCACTTGCGTTTACGCTCGACGGCCTGCCGCTCATCTATAACGGCATGGAAAACGGCGATACGACCGAATCCGGCTATCCGGCTCTCTTCGAAAAAATGCCGATCTTCTGGCAATCCGAGGTCCGGCGGCCGGAATTTCCAAAGTTTTACAAAGGCATGATCGACCTGCGAAAGGGCTCGGTCGCGCTTCGGCGTGGCAATCTCACCTGGGTGAAGAATTCAGACGAGACCCGAGTCGTTACATTCTTACGGCGATCAGGAAACGAAGAAGTGCTTGTCGCAATAAGTTTGAGCAGTTCTCCATTCTTTGGCACGGTCGAGTTAGATGGAAATTTTGACGAGATCACACCCAGGATCGAGCAGCCGTTGCCGCACGACGATGAAAAGGTAAAGGCTGCCGATAAAACACGTATGGGTTTGCCGACGCTAAGTTTGGAGTCCTACGGGTTCCGCTTTTTCCGCCGTCGGTAAGGTCAGAAATGGGCGCCAGTATCCGTTTTTCGACTAAAAAAGGTTGTACTATGGTTGCATGTCCGTGTTATACTTGCAACGAATATGCGAAGCGACAAAGAGAATCGAAACTCAATTCCTACCACCTTACAGACAAAACGGAGGAATTGGAAACATTGATCATGACTGAAAACGGAGCGGAAACCCATGGTCGGACTACACGTTTAAAGTGTCAATTTTTTTCAGGACGACACAAAAGACCCATATCAGCAAAAAACGCTGGGACAGTGGGACAGTCGTGGCTATTGCAGCCTAAGCAACGTATCGTCAAGGGTTTAAATGTCTATACCACTGTCCCGCAAGTGTCCCAGGCTGGGACAGCCGACCCTAATGTTTTCTATATATACTCAATAAAATACGCGTCACAGTTTATTAGCTGGCTAGCTATGCGAAAGTCTCTTCCTACATTCATCGTCATTCTGGCCGCCGCCGCAATTTCAGCGGCACAAACGCTCGCTCCCGGCGGGCCGGGGAAAGATGCTCAATGGGCAACCGCCGGCAAGCAAGCCGTCGGCACGTCAACCAGCCTTCAATCAAAGGTCTGGTTCACGTTGGCCCAAGGCGTGATGACCGAGGTTTATTATCCGGATGTGACTGTCGCGAATGTGCATTTGCTGCAGTTTGTTGTTGTGAATCCGAAGACGAAGAAGGTCCAGACTGAAAGGGACGATGCGGTTGGAAAGATTGAGTCGAGAAAAGTAGCCCGTTCTAAAAACACTTCGCCAGTTCCGGGAATCTACATCGGGGCTAATTACTTCAGCCCTAGCTCGATGGCTTTCGATCAGAGTTCTTGGTCAGAGTCGGGTGGCTGGTCCATCAGCAAATCTTTTGTCGCGGACCCAAAAAACAACACCATCCTGTTTTCCGTTCGTTTTCGGTCGGACGATCCATCACTTGAACTCTACGTTTATTACGATCCGTCGCTCGCAAACAGCGGAATGCGTGACACCGCGTGGACGCAAGGAAGATTCCTGATGGCGCAAGACGCTCAGGTCGCCTCTGCTCTCACATGTGGAAGATGTACGTTTAGCGAGGTCGTCAACGGGTTTCTAGGAGTAAATGACGGGCTTACTCAGCTTAGGCAGGGCGGCAAAATAGTTTTACCCTTTCTGCGTGCCGAAGATGGAAACGTGGTGCAAGTCGCGAAAGTGAC
>JANNGV010000658.1:0-1748 GCA_031404055.1 Chloracidobacterium sp. | reverse complement strand
CCTTGCAGGTCCTTCATTGAAAATTTAGGTATGGTCTTGCCGATCTTCGGCTTTCCATAACCGTTCATTCCCAGAAAATGCAGGAAATCTTCGTTCAAATCGCGGCTTTTGATCTGTTCAACCAGGCGGCGGATGGCGATGTCGCCGGCGGCAATGTGGCTCGCGATGTTGCCGTCCGAATCGACGAAGAGCGCGGTCGGCGTCCACTTTGCATTGACCGATAAAGCAAATTCCCTTTCCTTTTCGACCAGCACAAGCCCGGTTTCACTGCCCGCGAATTTATCGCGATTCACTTCAACGTCTCCGTGACTGATAAAAATGAATCGAAGCCTGTCCGACAACAACGATTCCCACTCCCTGATCTCCGGCATAAAAGCCTCGCAGGGCGCGCATGTCGCACCGACGAAGAGAAAAAGAAACGGCTTGTTTTCGGCCTGCAGCTGTTCGAACCGCACGACGCGGCCATCGAGATCCGGAATAGCAAAATCCGGCAGCGGAGCCCCGATCGGCAGCCCGTCATTCGGATCTCCGGCATCGTTGCGCTCGACCGGCAGCGAGTCACCGGCGGCAAGTTCCAGCACACCCATCCGGCGAAGTATTTCGTTCTGCCGATCCGAAAGTCTTTTTACATACGCCAGCAAAACGACCGCTACCGCCAGCAAAAGGAATATCAAGGCCATTTGCAGCATCTCAAAGCGGTTATCGGCAAGGTTCAGCCCTTGACCGTCCTTTCCCTGAGCGACCAAAACTAACGCGAGGACCGCAAAAACAATATTCCGTATAAGACTTTTCTTGCCTACGGGTTCGCTGTGTATCTGGCCAAAGCAATGGCAGTCAGGAGCTTTGCCCTGCGAGATCTGCCAGATCATCCCGCCAATAAAACTTAATAAAAGCAGAAGCGCTCCGAGAGCTCCGACCCACGACATTTCCTTATAGAGAAAGCAAAAAGCGAACACTATCTCGGCGAACGGCAGAGCAATCGCAAAGGTCTTTGTAAACTCATCGGGCGTGCCGAATTCGCGCATCGCCTTGATCGATCCGGGCCGGTCGAGCAGCTTGCTTATTCCCGCAACCGCAAATACGGCGAAGAGGAAAAGTCTGATTATTAGTAAGGTGGCTTCCATTACTCTTTTCCGAGAATCTCAAACTCGTGCCGAAGACTGGCGACATGTAGGATAAATTCGTCCAAATTCTTCACTCGTCCTCGACCAAGAAAGACCGATGCCGAATTATATTCGTGTTCGTCAAGTTGGGTAACGTCTACCGTATTCTGTTCAACAAACCAATCAATTGGTCGACGCAGTGACGCCTTCACTTGATCAACCTTCGAAGCATCTTTAGGATTCGCTTGAAAATCAATTTCAAAAGTTAGGTAAACAACACAATCTGTCGGCGACCACACTGACTTTATCTGCCAAATTTCCGCAACCCAGAGATGCAAAATTGTTCGGCTTTCGATCAATTCCCATCCAGCCGACAACAAACGGTCCTTAAGTTCATTTCCAAAAACGACCATCGTTATCGGGCCTTTGCCGCCTTTCGGATTTTGTGTTTTTCCTTCAACCTGATCGGCGTGCCGAAAAACTCAAAGGCGTCGCGGAGGCGGTTTTCGATGTATCTTAAATACGAAAAGTGAAGTCCGGCCTTGCTTCCGCCGGATGTGAACAGCACGAATACCGGCGGCCGCAGTCCGCCCTGGGTGATGTATTGTACCTTCAAACGCGAGACACCGCCTTTTACCGGAGCCG
>JANNGV010000657.1:0-2286 GCA_031404055.1 Chloracidobacterium sp. | reverse complement strand
TAAGAAAATGTCCCAACCGCCTTAAGGCAGCGTTGTATTGTCTGCAAACGAAATTCTTCGGCGAATTCGGACTCGCCGATCTTTTCGAGGCCGACTTTTTCTCTTTCCGCTAAAAAGTACCTTCGCTTTTCCGCCAGCCATTCGGCAGACGGCGGTTCGGTTATGCGATCGAGCAGGAATGAGACGAGGTCGTAGGCGACGGAACCGATCCTGGCGTCCTGATGGTCGATAATACGAAGATTTTCCTCACGGTCGATCATCAGATTCGCCGCGTGAAAATCCCGGTGGCAGAGGACTTTGGCTTTAGCTTCAAGTTCACGGGCGATCTCAGCGAACTCGGCAGCTAACTCCGCATCAACGTCGGGCGGCAGCGGCTGCTTTTTAAGGGTTGTGAAATAATGCGTTTTGAAAAAGTCCAGTTCCCATAGCAGCTTTTCGGTATCGAATTTTAACCGTGAAGCTACCGAGTTCGTTTCATAAGCAGTCCCGGTGGCTGACTGAATTTTAGCGATCAAAGCGATGGATCTGTCGATCAATGAGTTCTTATCAGAACCAGGAGCATCGATGATAACATCCCGCAGAATGCGGTCGCCAAAATCTTCGAGGATGATAACGCCCAGAGATTCATCAAAATCGAGCACCTGTGCGACCGGCAGGCCGCATTTGATAAATAACGCAGTTACGTCGAGATAGCTTTGCTCAGACGCGATAAACGCTTCGGGGTAAACGCTGGCGATCGCGGCATCACCCCGGAAATTGACTCGAAAATACTCCCGCGTCGATGCGTCTGGCGTTAGCTGGACGATCTCCGGTGGTTCGCTGCGCGAGAGAAGAAATTTTTCGAGTCTTGACCGAAAGTCTGGCATGAATTGATTGTTTCATCCTATCGTTCCTTCCAGTTTTTTCCCGTTCATCTTGTTCCGTGGTTTGGTTTTTTACCAAGGAATAGGAAGAATAAGAAGAACAAGAAAGAACAAGATTGACGCAAGTTGGAGGTAACCTTCCCAACCTGAGCAAAATATCTTCCTCAGTTTAGCGGAACAATATAATTTTCGCCCTGGATATATCCTTTGAGAGCTTTTTCAGGAATTTCATCACAGCTTCTCACCATTTCGGCACGGACGATGGCGGCGTTTTCAAAATGTTCGCCGGCTTCGATGGTTACGCCGTCGGCGATGATCGTGCGATATAAATTCACTTCATCGAAGATCGTCACGTCGTCCCAGATAATGGAATCTCGAACGGACGAGTTGGGCGAGACGATGCAGTTATCTCCAAAGTGCACGTTTTCCTCATTCATCATCGCAAGCGAAATATCCAGATAACGGGGCATGGTCGAAAGTTCGAACCAATTGGCGTCGGTAACGTGCGCGGCGATCTTTTCGCCCTTCAGCAACGCGGGATTGTAAAACGATGGAACGATATCCGAATAAACACCGCGCGGAATGTAATCGAGCACCGCCGGTTCCATAATATGGATGCCGGTGAACATAAGCGGCGTAAAAATATCGTGTTCGGTATCGCGGATCTCGCCTTCGGTAAACGGCTTTGCGTAATCGCCGAAGCCCGTTACATATCCGCCCTCGGTATCAACAATGGTGAATTTCTCCCGTTTTGTGTTGGGTTTCAAAACCATCGTCGCGATTGCACCGGACTTCTTATGCGCTTCGATCGCGTCGGCTATGTCGATGTCGGTGATGATCTTTCCGTTGACGATCAGAAACGTGTCGTCTTCAAGAAATTTGCGGGCATTATCGAGGGCTCCTGCTGTCCCGAGGATCTTCGGCACCTCGCGGGTGTAATCGATATTTACGCCAAAAGTGCTCCCGTCGCCGAGTGCCTCAATGACCGAGTCGGGTTGATGGTGCAGATTGACGACAAATTCCTTCAGCCCGAATGTGGCAAGATATTCTGCAACGTAGCCGACGAGCGGTTTCCCCAGAAAAGGAATTGCCGGTTTTGTTCTGTCGATCGTAAGCGGGAAAAGCCGTGTGCCAAAGCCCGCGGCCAGGATCATCGTTTTCATATAAGTGTACGACGGCGGAAACTAATTAACTTTAAAGTAACGCTGAATATTTGCCAAATTCGCATAACTTTATCTGCGACAATGCGAATTTGGACGTTTTGTATTACTGTATCCTCGGACTGTCCGCGTTTGTGAAAGCCTTATGACTCAGATTGTGCAAACTTAAACCTCTAACATCGACCTGCTATGAATATAACAGACGCAACGAAGAACGACCGCAAGGAAATCCTCGGCTGGATGATGCATGCCGGCGGACGCGA
>JANNGV010000656.1:0-6759 GCA_031404055.1 Chloracidobacterium sp. | reverse complement strand
CGTCACCGAAACTGAATTCACCTCCTTCGTCGGCCAGTTCGAGATACCGACCCGCCACGGCATGACCTGCGGCGAGCTTGCCAAACTTTTCAACGAGCATTTCGGAATCGGCTGCGAACTTGAGGTCGTCGCGATGGAAGGATGGCGCCGCGAGATGTGGTTCGAGGAAACGCGTCTGCCGTGGGTGCTGCCATCGCCGAATATCCCTACGGTCGATACATGCGTCGTGTTCCCCGCCACCGTCCATGTCGAAGGCACCGAACTAAGCGAAGGCCGCGGTACCACAAAAGTTTTCGAGCTAAATGGCGCACCGTTCATCGACCCGTACGCATGGGTAGCGCAGCTACAAAAATACGATTTCGCCGGCGTCGCCTTCCGCCACGCATTCTTCCGTCCGACGTTCCAAAAATGGGCCGATCAGACCTGCGGCGGCCTCCAGATTCACATTATTGACAGAGATGCTTTTAAGCCGGTGATAGTCGGCATCGCGATGATAAAAACCGCGTATGATCTTTATACCGACAAATTCGAATGGAAACGCGACGCATATGAGTACGTCTTCGACAAGAATCCGTTCGATGTCGTTAGCGGCACGGACAAAATTCGCAAAGCGATCGAAGCCGGTGTTTCGTTAAAACAAATCGAAGATGGGTGGGCGAAAGAATCAAAGGAGTTTGGAGAACTAAGAAAAAAGTTCTTACTTTATTAGTTGTCAAAAGCGCGTATTCGCAGACATTTCGTTTGTGAATCATTGACAAAATCTACGGTTTACTATGGTCGCAATGGTAGCCAATTTCAAATTCGGTTGACGGCAATTCACCGTTAGTAGCTGGAGCGAAGTATGATGTGAAAAGGTAATGGTTCCCGACGAACGATGGACACTTTGGACAGGAGTTCGCCAAATATCGTTGCTTCAAAGTTCCGCTATATTTCGAGTTCAAGTTAACCCCCCGGCTTTTCGCAAATTCTATCTCTTTCTTTGTAAACCTATCAGGACCGAGATGACTGCCTGCATTCAACTTATTGCCATGGACTATCGCCACTTTCATTGGCATTCCGCAACTCCAACAAGGGCTGTCGACTATTGTCATTTTGGTACGCTGCTGATACTGTCCACATTTTCTGCACCTTGGGTTGTAGCAAATTCCAACGCCATCGGGGTTTGAAATCTTGTTATCTAAATTGTCGATGTCTTCGTCAGATGTCAGTTCAATTTGAATGAGAACGATTTTGTTTTCTTCGTAAAACTTCACAACACCCTTTTCAGGTTTATGCGTCACCACGACTTCAACAACGGCGAAGACCTGGCTTTCGCTATCCAATAGTGCGATATCAGGGCGGCAAACGTTCAAATCGTACTCAACCTTCACAGAATGGGTATTTTTCATCAGATTTCCGTAGTGCCGTTGGGAGCAATATGTACATTTCCATGCAAAGGCAAGTGGAGTTCGGTTTTCGATATGCCGCTCAAGTTTCGCAGCAAGGCGTTGTTTGAACAGATGATGCAATGCGGTTTCTGGAGTGCAGTTAGGAGTTAATGTTCGATGCGCAAAGTGTGGCCGCTTGGTTCCTTTGCCCATTCTTCCACTTTTGCGAAGTGTCAACGCTGTGCTACAAAGCGGACAGAAAAAGTCGCTGCCCTTTTCGGCATTTCGAGCGTCAACTACGTTGTCGTTTGCGTCCTTCGCGACAGTATAAAGAAGTGCCTTCATCCAGATCCCCTAAATATTCGCCCATGCGGCGTTGCACCGAACACACTCCCTACCGGTCGTGTTTCCGCCTTAGAGCTTCCAGCAGCTTATCAACACGCAGCGACAATCGATAAACGGTCTCCAAACTTTCGGTCAGACGAAATCAGTTTGCGGATTCTGCCAGGGCTTTATCTTTGCCAGCGCTTTCGCCAGGGAATCTTTGGCTTTGGCGGCATCGTAATCAAGCTGAAGACCGATCCAAAAGTTTTCCGACATCCCCAAAAATCGTGACAGTCGAAGTCCGGTGTCGGGCGATACGGAGCGTTTGCCGGCCACGATCTCTCCGATACGCCGCTGTGGCACGCCGATCTCTTTAGCCAAACGGTACTGGGTGATCCCCATCGGTTTCAAAAATTCTTCAAACAGAATTTCGCCAGGGTGCGGAAAAGGAACTTTACGCATGATCTCTCCGTTAGTGATAATCCACGATCTCGACATCTTTGGGGCCATCCTGTTCCCACGTGAAGCAGACGCGGAACTGATCGTCTATGCGAATGCTGAATTGCCCTGAACGCTTTCCTTTAAGGCTTTCCAACCGGTTTCCCGGCGGCACTCTCAGGTCGTCAAGCCTTTCGGCACGGTTCAGCATGGCCAGCTTTCGCATAGTGGCCGATTCGATGTTCACGAACCGCTTGATGCGCCGTCCTTTAAACAATCCTTCAGTGTCGGCGCATTTGAAGGAACGAATCGGCATATCGAATACTATCGTGATGCGTTAGTATTGTCAAGAGATATTATTCACGGTCATGCCGGTCTACTGTCAGTTCTGTAGCTGTTCGACATGGTTGCGTATTCGATCTTTTTTGAAGTAGTATTACCGGTGGGAGTATTACTATGCGAGTAACAACAAAAGGCCAAGTCACTATACCGCAATACGTTAGAGAAAAACTCGGCATCTTTCCGGGAACTGAGGTTGACTTTATTGTACGCGGCGACTATGCGCGAATCGTCAAAGCAAAGCGCAAAACGAACATGTTGACGCGCGGAGAGCGTATTGCAGCACGGGGCGCCGGTAAGGGAACTGTAAACACGGAACTTACTACTGATCAGATCCTGGCATGGACCCGAGGCTGGGAAGAAGATGATCCTGATCGATAGCAGCGTACTGCTGGATATTTCGTCCAAAGACCCAGTCTGGTTCGAATGGTCATATTCGACGCTTGCCGCATGTGGTGACCGTTCGCCCTTGTGCATTAATCAGGTCATTTATGCCGAATCCTCCGTGAGGTTTTCAACACCTTCCGAGTTTGATGACGCTTGGCCGCCGGAAAGCCTAATACGCGAATTACTGCCTTACACCGCAGCCTTTCTGGCGGGCAAAGCTCATTCGGCCTATCGACGCAGAGGCGGAAGACGCTCATTGACGCTTCCGGATTTCTTTATCGGTGCTCATGCACTGGTTGCCGGTCATAAGATATTAACCCGCGACCCGAGGCGGTTTCGCCAGTATTTCCCGGATGTTGAACTTATTGCCCCATAAATCTTTTAATGACGCGAAACTGAAAAACTATTAGTCTATTTTCTCGATCCAGTTTTGTTCGAGAATATCGGACTTCGTTGTGGGCAGATTCTTCTTCAACCGAGTATCAAAGACACTTGGATAATACGTAAATTTGATGAAGTAAGGTTTGCCGGCGGAATTTCTTTTTAGCTCGACGCCACCGTTTGGTCTCAATTCATACGCTGAATAAGTTACAGACGCCTTATCAAAGCCGTGTGGGTCGCCATCATACCTTTTGGCGAGGTAATAGAAAACTTCCTCATTCTTGAAACGAAACAATCTCACTTCATCGTCCGCACGAAAGGTGCCAAAATTTTTTGCCCTTTTGGTCTTCACATCGTACAAAATCTGCGCGGACGCTCCACACATTAGGCCTGTACAAGACCGCGGCCCTACTGTGACACCTATGATCTCTTGATTGAAAAGCCTATAAAGTTTTATTTGGCGCCACTCACCGACAACATCAATGTCAATTCTCTGGTTCTCATCTGCCTCATTTATGCTCTGGATGCCAGTGAAAGTGATAATTTGATCGTCGATCTTTATATTTGAGATTGCTGTGAGCTTTTCAATTTTATCGGTCCACTCGACAACATGATCACCGATTTTGATCGATTGCACTTTCGATTCCCACAACCCGCCACCTTCAACATTATTAATTATCTGTGCCGGCTTTTCTTCGTTCAGCTCAAGATAGGTTTTGAGCCTTTCATTAGCGGTCGGCCCACAGATTTTTCGTTTCGATTTTTGGCCGAAAATATCGATGGAAAGAGCGAGAGCAGATACCATGACCGCACCAACAATTAAGAGAGATGCCTTTCTAAAATTCATTGTCATCCACCACTGACCGCATTAAAAATGTGAAGTTCGCTTCCAGCGTCGATGTGGGTTTGCAAGCCGCCAAGGCGGCGAATGTCCTGGCCTTGGTAATAGATGTTCACGTGCTGGCGGATCTCGCCCTGTTCTGTGAGGATGCGATCACGCAAACTGAGATGATGTTGCCAAAGCGAACCAAGGAGATCGCAGACGGTTTTGTGGCTGCCGGATAAGCCGATCTCGGTCAGCCCGTCGCTGAAGTTCTTCAAATGTCCGCTTAAGTAAATTTTATAGGACATAATTTCTGTTCTGACTTTGCGTCTTGGAGCCTTTGCGGGAAAAATCTTCTCCCGCCAAGCCGCAAAGACGCGAAGGTAAAACCTAAGCCGATCAATACGCTTTGACGCAATTGATCTCGGGCAGCGAACTCTGGATCATTTCCCATGAATCGCCGTTGTCGGCCGAGCCGAACAGCTTGCCGTTCTTTGTGCCAAAATAAACTTCATTCTCGACAGACGCAAGTGCATCACGCAGTATCACCTCATACGCATTCTCCTGGGGTAGCCCGTTGGTCAAGGCCTCCCACGAGTCGCCTTCGTCCTTGCTGCGGTAAACGCGGAGTTTGCCTTCGCAGGTATAACGAACACCGTCCGAATCCAAAGGCACAATAAATACATTGCCCGAATCCGTCACGGTGATGCCGAAACCGAAATTCGACGGCAAACCGTACTCGATCTCCTGCCACGTATTTCCGGCGTCGCGGCTACGGTAAACTCCGTGATGATTCTGCAAAAAGAGCGTTTCCTTTTTCGCCGGATGCCGTGCGATCTTGTGTACGCATTGGCCGAATGCGGGATAGTTGTCCGGCAAAAAATACGCTTTGACGCCTGTGTTTGTTACATTCCACGATGCACCACCGTCCGAAGTCTGATAAACGCCGCCGGTCGAAATGGCGATCTTCAAACTGCTCGAATCGTCCTTATCGGCAAGTATGGTATGAACGGCAAGCCCGCCGAAGCCGGGCGTCCACTCGGCACGGTGCGGGTGATCCCAGAGCCCGCGGTTCAGCGACCACGTAACGCCGTTGTCGCGCGATTCAAAAATAGCGGCCGGTGCCACGCCCACATAAAGCGCGTCGTCATCGGAGCCTTCGGCGATCTGCCAGATATTCTCGAGCGATTTTTCGGTGTCCTCGGGAAACTTGATGCGCATCTCTTCGGGCATGTCCCACGTCTTGCCGCCGTCATCACTAAAAACAAGCTCGGCCCCGAAATGCCAGCTTGTCGCCGCCGCCCAGATGCGGTTTCGCCCCGCTCGGCGGTCAAGCATCATGGCGTAAACTGAACGCCCGGCAAAATGCGGCCCGTCAATTTTCCATTTACCGTTACCACGATCTAGGATAAAGGCTCCCTTAGCAGTCCCGACCAGCAATTTTCCATTCGCTTCGCGCATAGTTATGAATTGACCACGCCCTTGATTTTGTCGTTCTTATTACGCAGGTCAATGCCGCCTTCGAGAATGGATTTCAGGTTGGCGAGGTAAAATGTCCAGCCTTCACCGCAGCCGATGTAGAGCCGCAGCTTTTCGTCCGAGTCGATCTTTTTTTGTGTAAGCTGGACGATCTTTTCGCCTTTTTCGGCAACGACTGTTACTTCGACAATGCATCCGTCCGCAAAGGTAAAGCTAAAAGTATTATGCCCGTTTGCCTCAAGGACCTTACCGCTTTCGGGTGATCCGCCAGGGAAGCCGTGCCAACGCCAAGTATATAAATCCCCTGCCTTAACGCGTTCGGTTTTGAATTTGACGGACCCGTCCGGTGCAATGTAATCCGCCCGCGAAAGAAACCAGCTTTCTATCTGTTCGGGTATCGCCCAGGCATTATAGATAGCTCGGGTCGTAGCATCTATATTGATGCGTTTGGTAAAACTCGACCAATCCTGTTTCATATCGTCGCCCAAGTGTCAGTTTGGGTATCTTGTTCCGTTTCCGTTTATTTTATTCCGTGGTCGGATCTAAATCTTAACCACGGAATAAGACGAACGAAAACCGAACAAGAGGAAAAAAAGAGCGTTCACCCTACACTTCATTGTGCCGACAGAATCTAAAACCAACTACTCTTCTTCTTTGAAGAGCCGCCGAAGATACTGCCCAGCACACCGCGCACGATCTGAGTTCCGATCTGCCGGCCGATCGATGTGCTCGCTGATCGGGCCACGCTTTTTGTGATTGATTCCACCAAAGTATCCGGTGCCCGCGCGGCCGCCCGTTCGGCCTTTGCTGCTGCCGCCTCTTCTTTTGCTGCTGCCACCGCGGCGTCTTCGGTTGCTTCCTGCTGCATCCTGACAGCCGCCTTTGCCTGTAATAATTCAAACGCCGATTCGCGGTCGATCACCTTTTCATACTGTCCGGCGACCAGCGAAGAGCTAATAAGCTGTGCCCGCAAGTCCGGAGTCACAGGCCCGATCTGGCTAAGCGGCGGCACGACAAAGGCCCGGTCAACTACAGTCGGTACGCCTTTCGCATCAAGGGTTGAGATCAGCACTTCGCCGACGCCAAGCTCGGTGATCGTTTTCACCGTGTCGAGGTCCGGGTTGGCCGAGACATTCGCCCGCGCGGCGGGATTCCCCGAGCACCACTTGGTCGCGCGCCCGGAGCACGAAGACGACCCGCGGATCCACAAGGGGATTGCGG
>JANNGV010000655.1:0-4496 GCA_031404055.1 Chloracidobacterium sp. | reverse complement strand
ACAGATATGTATTGCCCAAAATGCGGTGCCGCTGAACAATCGACGGAAACCTTTTGCCGTAAATGTGGAACGTTTCTTCCCGATTTCGACAAACTGGTGACGAAGGAAACGCCTGTCGAACAGAACATACTCATAAATTCGACTTTCAGCGTACTGACGGCCGTTGTCAGCCTTTCACTAGCGATCACGCTGTATGTTATGTTCGTTGGCCGCGACGGCGCTCCATGGATAATCTATCTGGTTTTTGGGTTTCTCATGGCTATGACCGCATGGCAGGTACAGACATTCATTAGAACGCGGATGCTGAAGAAGCAGTTGGAGAGAATGAAGCCGAACCGGGGCGAAGATGTTGCGGCTCAAGAAATGCTCAAGCCGGCTGATACTTCACGATTGCTCGATGAAGCCAATTTAAAGGACGCTATACCAGCCAGTGTTATTGAGAATCCAACGAAGAACTTAGTTCCAAAATCATCTCAGACCAAGCATTAAACGTACCGATCGGTCGGAAATTTCACGGTTATCGTCGGCTTTCCATTTGTGGAAATCATCGAGTTCGTCATCTTTCAGCGGCTCGTTTCGCATCCGGGCAACCTGTGTGCTTTCGAATGCACGGTTGGTCAAGGCAAGATGCGGGTGACTTACGGTCAGCGAGTTGCCGTTATCGAGTGCTGCATCGGCCATTTCGACATCGAGAAAGAGATCGCTGTAGGCTGCGAGGTGCCAGACAGTGCCGGCCGGCTGCCCGTCCACTGCCAAAACACGCAATAAGCCGTAACCGCTTTCGATCTGAAATATTAGGAAATCACCCGGCTGAAAGTTCTGCGACATATGTGTTAAAGATTAGCATATGGGCCGATTTGCCGCTAAAATCAAGAATATTATGGACTATGATTCGATGCTTGCTATCGCTGTCAAAGAAGCACGGTTGGGGTTGTCGGAAGGCGGAATACCAATCGGTGCCGCTTTATTTGACGGCGACGGCAATTTGCTTGGACGCGGGCACAACCGTCGTGTACAGGAGAACGATCCGTCGATCCACGGCGAGACCGACGCCTTTCGCAAGGCCGGACGTCAGCGGAGCTATAAGGACACGATTATGGTGACGACGCTCGCACCCTGCTGGTATTGCAGCGGGCTTGTCAGGCAATTCGGTATAGGAACCGTGGTTGTGGGGGAGTCAGTGAATTTTCAGGGCGGTATCGAGTGGTTAAAGGAAAATGGCGTTACCGTGATCGATTTGAATTCCAGAGAATGCGTTGAGATGCTAGCTGATTATATAGAGGCAAATCCTGAGGTTTGGAACGAAGATATTGGTGAGGATTGATGCAGCCGTGTCGCCACGCGTTTCGCGGGATGGTCAAAATTAGCCTAAAATGACAAAATAGCTTGATGGACGATTTTAAAGCACAGTGTCGCCGCCAGTTAAAACGAAGCTTGGACAGCCGCATAAAGTACGGGTTCTTCCGCAATTACAAACCGGTCGAAGATGACGAGCCCGTGCGGATTTTTGAAAAAATGAGCGACTATCGAAAATGGGCCGACGAGAAATTGCCGAGGTACTTAGGCTATAAACTGGTTAAGCCTACAGCAGATGCAGAATAAAGGATATTTTCAGCCGCAACAAGCTCGCGAAGTTGCAAAAGCCTTTGCAAAACATCAGATCGAGTATTTGTTCATCGGCAAGAGCGGGGCGATCCTTCTAGGCTATCCTTCCACGACTCAGGATGTCGATCTTTTTCCAAAGAAAAGCAAAGAAAATTGCCGAAGGTTGATTCTTGCGTTAAAGGAGATCGGTTTTGAGCTTTCGGAGAGAATCGAAGAGGAGATAGTCAAAGGGGTTGATTTCGTTCAGATCAATCAAGATCCGTTCGATTTGGACTTGATCTTTGCCCCGGATGGAATCGAGAGTTTCGAAAAGGCTAAAGAGCGCATGATATTGATCGAAGATTTTCCGATCGCAAATATTCGCGATATTATCGCCAGCAAGAGAGCTTCCGGACGCGAAAAGGATTTTTTGGATTTGCCGCTCCTCGAAGATTTTCGAGATGAGTTCGAGAAATCCATGAGAAGAGAGCCGCGAACGGCCGTGGAAATTGCGATGGAAAAAATTGAAAAGGGAACGAATAAATAATGTCTATTAAGGAAGCAGTGATCATTAGCGCGGCGAGGACGCCGACAGGGAAGTTTTTGGGAGCTTTGAAAGGATTTACGGCACCCGAGCTTGGTGCTATCGCAATCAAGGAAGCAGTGAAACGGGCGGGTGTCGATGCGGCTAAGATTGACGAAGTTATCATGGGCTGTGTTGTGCAGGCTGGCATCGGCCAGGCGCCGGCGAGGCAGGCAGCTTTGAAAGCGGGGCTGCCGCCTGAAGTTTCGGCCTTGACAGTGAACATGGTCTGCGGATCGGGACTGCGGGCGGTTGCGTTGGCGTCGCAATCGATACAGCTTGGCGATGCTGAGTTTGTCGTCGCGGGCGGTATGGAGTCGATGTCGAATATTCCTTACGCTTTGCAAACGGCACGTGAAGGCTTTCGAATGGGTAATCAGACGGCGACCGATCTGATGATCCATGACGGCCTATGGTGTCCCTTTGAGAATTGGCACATGGGCAATACCGGCGAAATCGTGGCCGACAAGCACCAGATCACGCGCGAGACACAGGATGATTATGCCTATAATTCGCACCGAAAAGCGGCTGAGGCACAGGCTGAAGGTAGATTTAAGGACGAAATTATTCCGATCGAGATTCCGCAGAAAAAAGGTGATCCGGTCATTTTGGATTATGATGAACCGGTCCGGCCAGACACGACCATCGAAACTCTCGGCAAGCTGAAACCAGCGTTTAAAAAGGATGGTGGAACGGTTACGGCGGGAAATGCTCCGGGAGTGAACGACGGCGCCTCGGCGCTGGTCATTACTTCGGCAGAAAACGCGGCGGAGCTCGGTGCGGAAACGCTCGGCCGTGTTGTATCGTACGCGGTTTCAGGAATCGAACCGAAATACATCATGCTTGCTCCGGTCGAGGGCATTCGCCGAGCAGTCAAGAAGGCGGGATGGGAGCTTTCGGACGTCGATCTATTCGAATTGAACGAGGCGTTTAGCGTCCAGGCTCTTGGCGTAATGAAGGAACTTGGAATCGACCCGGAGCGCGTAAATGTCAACGGCGGAGCGGTCGCGATGGGCCATGCTATCGGCAATTCCGGCAGCCGCGTCCTGACAACCCTACTTTACGAAATGAAGCGTCGCGGCGTGAAACGCGGTGTGGCGGGGCTGTGTCTTGGCGGCGGGAATTCGGTGGCAATGGCGGTTGAGAGGGTTTAGTTTTTTTACTTTCGGAATAACTGAAAAGTGAAAACTGATAACTGAAAGCGGAAGACGTTTCTTGCATTATCATTTTTCACCTTTCAGTTTTCACTTTTTTCGGAGGAATTCTTTAATATTTATGACAGAAATTATTGGCGTCATCGGCGCCGGAACGATGGGAAATGGTATCGCTCAAACTGCCGCAGGGACCGGGTTTGATGTGGTGATGTGCGATGTGAACGCTGCTTTCGTCGAAAAGGGAATTCAGAACATCGGCAAAAGCCTTGATCGTTTTGTAAAAAAGGAAACGATGACTGAGGATGACAAAGCCGCAGTGCTGGGGCGAATAAAAACTACCACGGCTCTCGACGATTTGAAGGACTGCTCGCTGATTGTAGAAGCGGCTACCGAGAATTTTGAAATTAAGAAGCAGATCTTCGAAAAGCTCGATTCAATCACTTCGCCCGATGCAATCCTTTCATCAAACACTTCATCGATCTCCATCACGAAGATCGCCGCCGTGACAAAACGGCCTGACAAAGTCATCGGTATGCATTTCTTCAATCCCGTACCGCTTATGAAACTGGTTGAGGTTATCCGGGGAATTGCAACATCCGATGAGACTTACGCAAAAGTCAAGACTCTTTCGGAGCAACTAGGCAAGGTTCCGGTGGAATGCAACGATTATCCGGGATTTGTAGCAAATAGAGTGCTGATGCCGATGATAAACGAAGCGATCTTTGCTTTGCACGAAGGCGTCGCAACAAAAGAAGCGATCGACGAGATAATGAAACTAGGGATGAATCATCCGATGGGTCCGCTGACCTTGGCCGACTTCATTGGGCTCGACGTATGCCTCGCGATCCTCAACGTACTGAACGAAGGCCTGGGCGATCCTAAATACCGCCCATCGCCGCTATTAAAGAAGTATGTTGATGCTGGCTGGCTTGGACGTAAAAGCGGTAAAGGATTTTACGATTATCCGTAGTTCAAACAGTTTCCTTTTTGTTCGGCTCCTTTTCCTCTTATTCCGTGGTGAAAAAATCGGACTATGGAACAATAAGAGGAATTAAACCAAGCTGTCTCTTTTCACGTACTATCAACGAAATTCTTCTCCAAGGAATTAAACATGCTAAAACTTATTGCATTTATCATAGTCGTGTTTTGTGCGTTGGCTGCCGCAACGGCATTTG
>JANNGV010000654.1:0-3113 GCA_031404055.1 Chloracidobacterium sp. | reverse complement strand
GAAGTGTTTTCTTGTAGGAGTGGAGAACCTTCCTGGCAATCAGATCTATTGTCAGGCTGCCGACAATAAAACCTATCGAAGTGAACATGAGCATCCTGCCTGCTTCGATGCGGGAAAGATGCAGACAGAAGGCCGGAATGTTCGTAAAAAATCCCGACGGCACTGAACTGAATCGCGACGTCTGGCCGAAGTCCTCCGCCTTTCCCGATTTTACCGATCCAAAGGCGCGCGACTGGTTTGGTGCCCAATATAAACAACATCTTGACGAAGGCGTTGCCGGATTCTGGAACGACATGAACGAACCGGGGGTCTTTGTTACCGAGAAATCGCCAAGACCCGAGATATTTCATCATCCCGAAAAGACTTTTCCTTATGACACGCCACATGCCGGCGACGGATTGCCCGATACTCATCGCCGATATCACAACGTCTACGGTATGCAGATGGCCCGTTCTTCATTTGAAGGATTAAGAAAACTGGCTCCCGACAAACGGCCGTTTGTTTTAACGCGTGCTGGATTTGCCGGGGTTCAACGATTTTCGGCCGTTTGGACGGGTGATAATTACTCGGGATGGGAACATCTCGCCCTTTCGATACCGATGCTCGCTAACATGAGCGTTTCGGGCACTCCGTTTGTCGGCGCGGATGTCGGCGGTTTTCAGGATATGCCGACGGGCGAATTGTACGCCCGCTGGCTGCAGGCCGCCGCTCTGACACCGTTTCTCCGCTCGCATTCTGTCGGTTGGGTCGGCAATAAGGAGCCGTGGGAGTTTGGTGATGAGTTTACAAAAATAAACCGAGCATCCGTCGAACTTCGCTATCAATTTCTACCTTATTTGTACACACTTTTCCGTGAACACGAGCGCAATGGATCGCCCGTCATGCGGCCGCTTTGGTTTGAGTTTCCCAATGACAAATCGACCTATCTTATCAACGATCAATACATGGTTGGCAGTGACGTGATGGTTGCACCGGTCGTCAAGGACGGAATGAGGACACGCGGAATCTATCTGCCTGCCAGTGAGGGCTGGATCGATTGGTGGACTGGTGACCAGTTGGAAAGCGGCAAGACGCATTATCCCAAAACACCGCTCGACCGGCTACCAATATACGTTCGCGTCGGTGCCGTGATCCCGACCCAAACGGTGATTCAGCACACAGGCCAAATGCCGTCAGCGGCTCTTACACTAAACGTTGTCGCTGGAATTGCTACCGGAAAAACCGAGCGGTCATTACTGTATCAGGACGAAGGCGAAGGTTACGGCTATCGCCAAAACGCCTGGCGCGAGATAAGGACCACGCATGTGCAGGGATCCTTAAAGATAGAACGCGTCGGAAGCTTCGAAGGGCAAAAAATTCTAGCTGTTGAGGCCGTCGGCATAACCGCCAACCCACGCGAACTGCGGGCTGATGATCGCAAAATCGCTCACAAATTCGATCCCGACCGCCGCCGCATCAGGGCCGAGTTAAATGGTAACGAGAAGGAGATAACGCTTTTTCGTTGATCGGGTCAGTCTGTGGCTTTGCGATTTCAAATTTCAAATTTCAGATTTGAGATTTTAGCCGTTGGTATTTCCGCGAAACTAAAGACCAATATTCCAATTGTCAATTTTACATTGTCAATTGTAAATTATCATTTCTCGATATCCGCCGCTAACTTCACAAAATTTTCGCCTTTGCGGTCGACTGGCGAACAATAAGTGTTGGTTCGACATTGAGCACAGCTTTCGAGCTGCCGTTCTTCTTTCCGGCCAGTTTGTTAAGCAGGGTCTTTGCGGCCAGGCTGCCCATTTCAAAAAGCGGCTGGCGGATCGTCGTCAGGGCCGGGTTATGAAAAGCGGCAGCGTAAATATCGTCAAAACCGAGCACCGAAACGTCCGCCGGAACGCTCAAACCCATTTCTTCGAGCGCCCTGATCGCTCCGATAGCGGAAACGTCGTTGAATGCAAAAAGCGCCGTAAACTTCTCGCCGGTGGTAATGATTTTTTTTGTCGCGTGATAACCGACCTCCGGTGATGGCGACTCGCCTTCCATTTGGCCTCGCAGGTTTCGGTCGATGCTGATATTCCTTTTACGAGCCGCTTTTAAAATCGAATCGAACCGGATCTCGGTATCGGAGCTGAAGGTCTGTCCTTTGATCACCGCAATGCGGCGGTGTCCGAGGTCGTAAAGATGCCCAATGCCAAGTTCGGCGGCGTGCTGATGATTAAGGATCACATTAGTTACCCCTTCAATCTCCTGGTGGCCCGACACGTTTACGATTGGTAAGCTCGGCTCAAAGCGTATCGGCGTGTCAACCGCGATAATGCCCTCGACCTGTCTTTCAATCAGCACTTGCGGCAGTTTCTCAAGCAGGTCGTCGCGATGCAGATGGCTCGCCGTTAGATAAAAGAAGCCCTGCTTGGAAAGCTCCGATTCAACGCCGTTCAGGACCATCGCCGAATATCCGTCGCTTAGTTCCGGTACGATCACGCCAAGCGTATGCGTGCGCTGCACCCGGAGCGACCGGGCAAGATAATTCGGCCGGTAATTAAGTTCCCTTGCGGCGGAGAATATCCTGTCCTTTGTTTCCTGCGGGATCGAATTGGCCGACGGCGCATAATTGAGAACGAGCGAAAGTGTCGTCGGTGAAAGTTCGAGATGAGCGGCAAGCTGTTTCAGGCTAATTGCAGCCCCGGATTTAACAATAGGAGGCCTAATTACGTTTTTTGGGCCGAGAGTCATTTTTTTTCGATATACATCGGCCGGTTGCGGCTACTATCTTCAAAACTGGAAAACCAATTCTTTTTCCACTTTCCCTGAGTGATTTTTTAGACACTACTGCCCGACGGTCAACAGCAAAATATCACGGATATGATAACTATTCCAACTAAAACGATTTATTAATGAGTAATATTTTAGGTAGGTTACCTGAAAGTTAACAAAAGTCCTTGAAAAACCTTTTCAATGGTGCTATATACGATAAAGCTAAAACGATTTACTAAAACGATTTACCATTTTCGCAGATTAGACCGATTAGGTTTCTAGACAGTGCGTTTCCCCGTTCGGCGGTAACGAGTCAACAGCGATATTCGATCAAAAACATCCGGAGGATCTCATGCGGCAGACCAAGC
>JANNGV010000653.1:0-4358 GCA_031404055.1 Chloracidobacterium sp. | reverse complement strand
GCTCGATATTTGCAGTTCCACCAAGACCTGTTGTTCCATCAGTCGACAGACATCCTCGCCGACGCCGACGACTAGATGCTTCGGGCTCTCGGTCCAAATCCGAACGCCGTCACGCCACATCGTTTGGCGGTATTTGATCGAGTCGTCCTTAGCGTCGAAAAATCTGACCTCGCGGCTCTGCTGTAAGAACGCAAGACCGATAATCGCGACCGGCAGCCCGATCAAGGCTGCACGCCATATCCATTTTTTCCCCAACCCGACAATAACGATTGCGGCGGCTGAGATCATGAACGCAAGCTGCGACGCACGAGTGACGGTCAGGAGAAGCGCAAAACATATCGCGACAAGGGCGAACAGGAGAAGAGGAGTTGGGGAGACGCGGAACCGTGAAGACGAAAAAGCCGCTAAGCTCATCTCTTCTATTACTCCTTCACTCGCCTTCTCCCCTTCTCCCCATCTTCTTCCAAGGGCGGCGACTAGCAGACCGAATACGAGCGACGCTATTAACTGCAGCACTTCCGCATACGTTGTGTAGTGTCCATAAAATCCGCTGGAACGCCAGTTACGGCTTTTCTTCCAGCTCTCTATTCCAAGCTTTTCAAGCGCGTTTGCACTGGGCAGAATATCGGCACGCTTAACATCGACCGAAAACTCAAAATCCGGCCGGTAGGATTTGATCTTCGTGACGTCGTTCTGCTCGATTGCGGCCGCAAATTCTTCCGGGCTATACAGCTTTTTCCCGTCTGCCGTGAGCAGCGTATCGCCTTCCCAAAGCAGTGCCTTTGCCAGAGGGCTGTCCGGCCGCAGCCCTTGTATCTCGACACCGCGGCCCATCAACCGCTGCACCGGTGTCCAAACTACATTCACCATGCACGAAAATATCAGCATGAATGCCGCGAAATAAACAGCCCGCAGATTTCGCAGGTTGTACATGACGAAGTAAACGATCAGGAAAAGAGTGGTACCCCGAAGCCTGTCGAGCGAAGTTGCCGGCTCATACGAAGCAAGCGACGAAACGATCGACCACGCGAAAAATCCCCACAACGCGAAATCGAGCACGCCGAACTTGAGGTTCACCCGCGGCCTGAAAAACAGCCTGACAACCCAAACGAACATCCCCGTGATCCAGGCCGTCTGCGTCGCCGCGATCGAATGCGGTGCCGAAACAACCATCAAAATGAGAAACACGAAGGCAATGCGCTCAAGCGATTGAACAACCCGGCTATCGCGGTTGGCACCCGCAAGTTCGTCCAATCGGTCGAAAAATTTCTCCATAAATGCGACTATGATACCCGTTACGCCAAAAAAACTTTGTGCTGTTCCGTGTCTTCCCTTTGTGTTAAAGAATTTTTTTCAACACAAAGTTCACCAAGTTTTGCACAAAGAACACGAAGAAGAAAATATGCCGGAAGAAACTGTACAGACCGATCTCAGTCTGACCGCCGAGATCAAACTTTATTACGACCTTTTTATCCCTGAAAATACGCGGTCGGCCGCGCCACTGCTCATCGCCGTTCACGGTTACGGCGCGCACAAACGCTACATGATGCGCGAGGCCCGAAGCGTTGCACCCGACGGCTGGGTGATTGCGTCCGTACAGGCACCACACCAGCATTTCAGCAAGCTCGACGCAGGCTACCGCATCGGCTTTGGCTGGCTGACCGATCATAAACCTGAAGAGTCAGTTGCTCTTCACCACAAGTTTTTGCTTGATGTTATCGAAAAGCTTTCCGGCGACGGCACGATCGATCGCGGGCAGGTTTATCTCTACGGCTTCTCACAGGCCTGCGCCCTAAATTTCCGCTTCGCCTTTACCCATCCCGACGCAATGCGCGGCATAGTCGGCGTCTGCGGCGGCATCCCGGGCGACCTCGAAACAAATCCGGTATACAAACCTTTTGCCGCTGATACATTTTATCTATATGGCGACGATGACGAATTTTACACGCAGGAAAAGTTCACCGCGTTCGAGCAAAAACTGCGAGAGCGTCTGCCGAATTTTCATTCAAAGCAGTACACGGCAAAGCATGAGATAACCGAGGAAATGCGTACTGATATACAAAGTTTTTTGGCTCAAGACTGAAAATGTTTATCCGCCCTGTCAACGCTTAAGAATCAACGGAGTGGATGTCGGTAATTTCTTGGCACAAGTACCGACAAATCGGATATTATTGGAGAGTGTAAACAAGAAGCTTATGAAGTATCTATTCCCAATTTTTTCAGCAGTTATCCTTATGTTCGCCGGGTTGCAGGCCGCCGCACAGGTTAGCGAACGCGACAAGGCGATAAAGTATTACCTGGACGGAAACGACCTCGAGGCGATCCTCGCACTTGAAGAGATCGTAAAGCAAAAGCAATACGCAGCCGACGCCGAAGCCATTAACTACCTCGGCCTTGCTTATCAAAATGCCCTGGACGATAAGAAAGCCCGAAAAATGTTCGAAAAAGCGGTAAAGCTTCAACCGGGGAACGCCATTTATCGTGCGAATCTCGCATACGTTTATTTATTGGCCAGACAACTCGATAAATCACAAGACCAAGCCGAGAAAGCTTTAAAGCTCGATCCCTCGAACCCTTCGGCTCTTTACGTCATGGGTACAGCCGATTTGTGGGAAGGAAAGCTTAACAATGCGTTGGCCATGGCGGAGAAAATGCTTACCACAAACTCGGCTTTTGGTCCCGGTTACGTTTTGAAGGCCGATGTACTTTTAGCGGCGTTAGGTCTTCGTGTCACCCCGGATTCTTCGATCAAGGACAACATCATTTTTTTGAAGCAGGCGGTCGAGGTTTTGGAGGCCGGAGTCAAAAATAGTCCGCCGAAGGCAAATCGAATGGCTCTGGATGAAAAGCTCGAAGGCGTCAAGGTCTTTTACGAACATTTCAGTAAGAACGGGAGCGTTACGCCCGCGATAGTGCCGCCAACGCCTGAGCCGGGTGTAACACCTGTAAAGATTACCTACAAGCCGCACGCAAAATACACCGACAGCGCGAGATCTGCTGGAGTTTCGGGAACGATCCGATTAGCCGTTTTGCTCGGAGCAAACGGAAGGGTTGTGCACATTCTTAAGCTTAGAGGATTAGGCTATGGCCTTGACGAGCAAGCGATCCGCGCAGCAAGAAGCATCAGATTCAAATCAAAAACAAGGGATGGCGTACCGGTTTCGACAGTCGTAACAATCGAATACAGCTTTCACATCTATTAGCGTTCAGCCCTCGGCTTTCTGACCTCGACCTTGTCCAGCAGAGAGCCAGGCAAAGTGATTTGCGGTCTGTCTTCACCAGCGGAGTTCTTGACGAATTCTACCTGCAGGTCTTCAGCTTTTACGCCCTCAAACAGCGAGCGGCCGCCGAAAAGTACGACCGTCATTTTTCGTTTCGGATCATCTTTCGAGGTCACGACAAAGGTTTTTTCAACCCGCTTTTCACCGATGCGGAACGTTACATCGACGACCGTATCAAGAAGCGTCGCCTTTGGGTTCGAGACGTTTACGGACACCTGCTTCGCGGTAAAGTCCGCTCCCCTATTCGTCAGATCGATCTTATCGGTCGTGACGGAAGTCAGTGACCTAATAAAGCTCGCCGGCCCGCGGACGCGGATCTTTTGCGGGGCAACCGTTTCGCTGTATACCTCAAGCCCGTCGGGCACTTCGCCATCGGTCACGGCATTGACGGGAATCTCCTTTTCCTCGACGGCTTCGAGCTTTATCGCGATTCGCCGCGGTTGAATTTCGTCGAGCTTGATGCCGGTAGGCAAAGAAACGGAAACGTTATCCGGCGTAAGTTGAATTACACGGTCGCCCGGCTGAACATCTGTCAGATCGAGCGAGATGATCAAATCGTTTTTGTTTATCTGATCGATCTTGCGTTTGTCGCCGCTGATAACGATATCAACTTCCTGTATCGGTGAATTTGTGACCTCGGTGTTGTTCGAGAAACGCAGCGTCAGCGGAATCCCGCTCATCCGCTGTTGCGTCGGTTTGCTCAGGCCCGTGACACCTACCCAAAGCGCAAATGTAATGACAAGCGCGACCAGCTTCATCAGCCAGTCTTCGAGAAAGATCTTGCGGAGTATCTGCTTGAAAAACAGAGCGTTTGAACGCCTGCCCAATGAGTTTTCCACACCCGATGCCATAAAGTCGTTTGAAACCGAACGCTTTTTACTCCTTAACGTTCTGTTGAAATGGCGATTTCGACGCCGGCAAAAACGGAAGGCTGTTTGATATCACTTCGTCCTGCTCCTCTTGTTCGATTCCTGCTCCTCTCATTCCGTGGTCGAAACTAGATCGTAACCACGGAGCAAGAGGAACTAAAACCGAACAAAGACAACCTACGCGAAAGAAACATTCTCCGTCTGGAAC
>JANNGV010000652.1:0-8514 GCA_031404055.1 Chloracidobacterium sp. | reverse complement strand
ATTGCCGGAAATTTGTATATTGGCGCCCATCCGTACGAGCTCCGACGCGTGCATGAAGCGATTCTCAAAGATCGTTTCCATGATGACGGAATCGCCTTCGGCCTGCGTCATGAGCGCCATGTATTGGGCCTGCATATCCGTCGGGAAAAGCGGATGCGGCTCGGTCGTTATGTCCTTAGCCTTTAGGCCCGCGGATGATTGCCTGACCGCGAGCGTGCTTTGATTAAGCTCCTCGATCTCAACTCCCGCGTCGCGTAATTTGGCTATCACGGCGCGGATATGCTCAGGATTGCAGCGTTTTATCTCAATTTCGCCCTGAGTAATCGCCGCCGCGACTATGAATGTGCCGGTCTCGATCCTGTCGGGGATGATCGTATGTTCAGCACCGCCCAAGCCTTCGACGCCGTCGATTTCCATGGTCGTAGTTCCTGCACCTTTGATCCGCGCACCCATTCGGTTCAAAAGCTCAGCGAGATCTTCGATCTCCGGCTCGCATGCCGCGTTGCGAATAACGGTTTTGCCCTCGGCAAGCGCGGCGGCCATCATTACATTCTCGGTTCCGGTGACGGTGACCTTTTCGAAAGCTATTTCGGCTCCGACCAATCTGCCGCGTGGAGCACGAGCAACTACATCACCAGATTCGAGTGAAACTACCGCACCAAGCTGCTCAAACGCCTTTAGGTGTAGATCTATCGGCCTCGTTCCAATCGCGCAGCCACCGGGCAAACTGACCTTCGCCTGTCCGAACCTTGCAAGCAGCGGCCCGAGGGCGAGAACACTCGCCCGCATTGTTTTTACAAGTTCGTACGGAGCTTCAAACGTTTCGATATTCTTAGCGGTTACTTTGTGCGTACGAAGCTCGGGTGTCAGCACGGTAGCACCCAAGTCTTCAAGCAGCCGGCGTTGTGTGATCAGGTCTTTTACGTAGGGAACGTTGTGCAGCGTTACGGTCTCAGCCGTCAACAGCGTGGCAGCCAGGCAGGGCAAAGCAGAGTTCTTTGCACCACTTATTTCGATCTTTCCTTTGAGCGCCGCGCCGCCGCGAATCAAAAACTTATCCATATAATTCCTGCTAAGACATGAAGGCTAGCTTTTGCTTATAGATGCCAAAAGAAAATCTTATCACAGGCGGCGTTGAGAAACTGTCGCCTTAGCCGATCTTTTCTGCCAGAATTCTGATCTGCTTCAGATGTCGCGCTTCATGGCCGCCAACCAGCAAAAGCCATTCGGCAGCAGACATATCACCAAAGAAAGGATGCGGAAATTTGTGTGTATTGCAGTCGTATTCCTCGAAAAGTGGCCTTAGGTCGTTAAGCTTATCCCGGGCCTCATCCATCGCCGCCAGGGATTCGGGAATTGTCCTGCCGTGCGAAGGGTGGACTATTTCGGGCGCTTCCAACTTAACCGCTCCTACCGCCGTGCTTTTTTCGGTAAATGTATTGGACATCGTTACGGTGCCGTCCGAAAGCTGCCCGTCGGCCTTTGCGCCAGATAGAAGCTTGGAACATATCCTCGCCATTCCATTTTCCACCATCGCGACGTGTTCAACGATCTGCTCTATAGTCCATTTTTCGCCGTCTGGCAAAGTCGAAAGCTGGCTATCGGTCAGGCCAGAGAGCGTTCCTTTAAACTTCTCGCGAATACTTTCATTTGAGGCATAAATATCGGCAATTGTTTGATCACTCATAATTTTTATCTATTCAGGACAGCTGCCTGCGGCGTCAATATAAGGCGATGCCACCGCGGGAAACTCGTCACGCTGTCGACTTCGTTCTTCATTCGTTTTACAAAGGCCGTTTGGAAATAAAGCTGTTCCTCCGACGGCCAGTTCAGAGAAACAATCGGGTTAAACGAAACGAGCGTATTTTCATCCGGCAACGTAGTCGGTGCTGTGTTGCTGTTGACGGGTGAATTCGCCGGCGTATCTGCATCGGGAGCAACGTTTGCGGCGTTAAGCTTAGTCTGCTGCTCATCATCAAAAACCTTTGACGAAAGCAGCAGGTTATTGCGAAGCGGAATAGCCGCCTGAGTCGGTGCGTTGCCGTCCGCATCATAGATCCTGACCTGCTTGTCGAAGGCACAAGCGACCTTCGCCGAATCCGGCGACCAGACAGGCTGCACCGGTGTCAAAGCATCATCAAGGCGGCGTTCGCGGCCTGTTTTTTCGACCAATCTCGGCCGTCCGACTGGTACGAAGATCTCGCCTTTTTCGTCCGCACGGTATTGAAGATACTGCCATTCACGGCTGGTCGCAGCCAGGGCGGCAATCATCGAGCTGTCAGGCGACCAAACATAATAAAAATAGATGAGGCCTTCGTTTTGCGTTATTGGTTTAATGCCGTCACCATCCGCATTGCACGTATAGATCTGTTCGGTGCGAAATGTAAGAACGTTTGCCGGCGGAACTGGAGTTGGAGCAGGCGTAGCCGTGTTTGTATTGGTCTCAGGGTTTGTTTCCGGGCTTTCCGGATTTATATTTATGTTTGTATTTGCCTCCGGCCCGGGTTTTACTTCCAGATTCGGAGTAGGCTCGACAGCACTACCGCCAATCGGAGTTTCGCTTGGTTCCAAGGATGCTCCGCGGAGCATTGCCACAAACGCCACCGTTGATGAATCCGGCGACCACAAGATCGTATCCGGAAAATGCACCGCCATCGTATCGGCGGTTATCTTGCGCAGAAGCCTTCCATCCTGTGAATACATGTCGAGCCGAAATTCGGACTGCAGATCGGTCGCCTTGTGATAAACCGCAAGGATCCGCTTTCCATCAGGCGAAAGGATTGTCTTATCAAGAAGCTCCTGGGCCCGATTCTGGTCAAAGTCGGCCTGGACGGCAACGTTACGGTCGTCGTTAGCCGCACGTTTGGACTCATCCGGAGCAGGAACGTCCGGCTCGTAACGGTAATTTAGCCGCACTGCCGGAACGTCCTTTAAACTCGATACAGGTTGACCTTGAGGCAGGTTCGGCTCGTTTCGACAGCCCAAAGCGGCCAGGACGCTTCCCGTCAATATCAGATATGCTATTTTTTTAGCCAGCATGTTTAGGTCAGATAAATTCAAGTGTCGGGAATCCTTCTTACTGAAGGTCTTCATTCAGATAGCCTTTATAAAGGCGCCCCTGATCAGCCGTTGGATTATCGACCACCGAGAAGCCATAATCTTTACGCAGATCGCTACCAAGCGTAAACGTTACGTCGCGCATCTTATCGAACCGGAATATAGTCAATTTCACTTTATCATTCGGCTTTTTCTCGGCGATGTAAGACTGCACAAATGATTGGCTTGCCCGATAGCCGTCGATCGCAACTATCTGATCACCGGTATTCAATCCCTGTTCATAAGCCGGTGTATTCGCCGTTATGGAACGGATCGTTAACCTGCCATTCTCCTCGGCCATGTCTGCACCGATGTAGGCCCGAGCTTTGTTCGGCTCCCCAACCGAGAGTGTAAGGCCGATGCCATTAATGATCCCGTTAAAATCAATCTCTGCCTCGCCCCGTACATACTTGGCAAAGAAATCGTCCAGGCTCTTCCCAGCCATCAATTCAGCAGCTTTCTGAAAATCTTCGGGTGTAAAATTTCTATTCTTCTTGAAAAACTCAGCGTATAGGTATCGCAGCAGATCATCCATCGACTTGGCTCCGTTCGAAGCTTGTCTTATAGAAAGATCCAGCATCATGCTCACAATCTCGCCTTTGTCGTAGTAAGAGATCTGATTATTGATCGCATTCTCATCCTGTCGGTAATACTTGATCCAAGCGTCCATGCTCGCCTCTTCGAGACTAGTTTCGAATCGCCCCGGGCGTGCCTGAAGCTGTTCGATCATCGACGCCTTCCCGTCAAGAAATTCTTTGTCGGTTATCAATCCCGCTCTTCTCAACAGCAGCCCTTCGTAATATGCGGTAGTGCCTTCGGCTACCCAAAGAAGCTTCGTGTAGTTTTCATTCTCGTAATCAAATGGGCCGAGGGCATCGGGACGTATCCGCTTAACGTTCCAAAGATGGAAGTACTCGTGAGCGACCAGATTGAGAAATCCGATGTAGCGCGACTGGGGTTTGAAACCGAAACGATTCCACTGCAATGCCGTTGAATTTAGATGCTCAAGACCGCCGCCACCGCGTAAATTGACGATGAACGTATAGTCATCGAAGGGAAGATCGCCAAAAATCTTGTATCCTTCCTCCGCGATCTTCGTCGCATCCTTGGCTATTTGCCGCAGGTCATAATTGCCATCGCCGGTTATTACCAGGCGATGCGGCTTACCCTTAACGTCAAAGGTTATTTCATTGAAATTACTGACCTCAAAGGGTGAATCGTACAGCACGTCGAAGTTTTCGGCCCGGAAAGTATTCGCCTGTCCGGCAACTTTCGCCAGTCCTGTGGCCGTCTTCCAATTGCCGTAAGGCTTTACGGTAACCGTCGATGGGACGCGCAGATGATCTTTTGGAAAGAGAAGCAGGGCGGCATTGTTCCAGAAAGCGTGTTCGTCGTTAAGCTCGTTAGTTCTTACCGTAAGCTCATTTGAATAGACCCGATATGAAACCACGATCTCACTCGCACCTTTTCGATCAATCTGCCAGGTGTTTTTCTTCGTTTTGGCCCATACAAGTGCGCTACCGGATGGCGTTTTGACAACAAAGTCCTGCAGATGCCGTGCATATTCACGGACCAGATAGCTGCCGGGAGTCCACACAGGCATTTTTAGCTCAACACGATCCGGGGCTCCGGCCCACTTTAAACGCATTTCGACCTCGAGCAAATGCGTCCATGGCTTTGTCATCGAAACGGTGTACGAGATCTCGGGTGCGGCGTTCCGCGCTGGTGAAAGCTGTGTCTTTGGTTCTGCGGCCTGCTTTCTCTGGGCCGGTGTTTCCTGATACATAGAAAAGATCGCTGTGATAGCCAACAGAAATAAAACAGTTGGGTTGAAATTTCTTGACATTCCTTTTGCAAACTCCGTCTGGATGGTATGGTTTAGCTTTTTCATATCTTACTATAAGTGGACGCTTTGACCACTTTGCTACTAGCTTTTAGATTCGAAATGGACGTAAACCGAACAACCGAAAACTCTGCGGATGTGAAAAATGAAAAGTTTTTCACCACGCCGCTTGCCATTATTTTCGTTACGGTTTTTATAGACCTGATCGGTTTCGGAATGGTAATTCCGATACTTCCGTTCTACGCCGAGCACTCACCCTTCAATGCGACACCACTTGAGATCGGCATACTGTTTTCGGTCTATTCGTGGATGCAGTTTTTCTTTTCGCCGATTCTCGGAAGGGTATCGGACAAGTACGGCAGACGTCCGATTTTGTTTATCAGCCTCCTAGGCTCGGCGGTCGGCTACGCTGTGATCGGGTTGGCCGGAACGCTTACCATGGTGTTTGTTGGACGGGTTATCAGTGGTATCACGGGCGCCAATATCTCAACTGCACAGGCCTACATTGCTGACGTTACAACAAAGGAAAACCGTGCCAAGGGCATGGGTCTTTTCGGTGCGGCGTTCGGCCTGGGCTTTATTCTCGGGCCGGCGATAGCTGGAATCCTTAGTAAATACGGTGTTCACGTGCCTTTCTTTTTTGCCGCGGTGCTTTCTCTGACGAGCGCGGCGGCAGTTTATTTTCTGTTGCCCGAATCGTTGGTTAGAGGCACAAAGCCGGACACCGCCGTCCGACAAGGCAGGTTGAAGACTATTTTCGAGTCGCTCCGAGAACGAGAATTCGGCTCCATCAATCTCATCTATTTCCTACTCGTAACGGCTTTCTCGATAATGACGTATGCGTTCGTGCTTTATACGGCATTCAAATTCGGTTACAACGCAGAACAAAACGGCTACCTTTTTGCGTTCGTTGGCGTCGTTTCAGTCATAGGCCAAGGATTTTTGTTCAGCCACCTGGTAAAAAAGTTCGGAGAAACGCGTTTGACTATACTCGGTTGTTTGATGATGGCAATAAGCTTGTTTCTGATACCGTTTATCGGTCCGGTATTTGGCGGTCTGAAATTGCTCCTTTTCTCCTGTGTTTTACTGTCATTCGGAAACGCCCTTGCATCGCCATCGCTGACGAGTCTGGTATCCAAGATATCTAAGGACGATGAGCAGGGAAGCTCTTTGGGAATAATGCAGTCGGGTGCAAGCCTCGCTCGGGCAATCGGGCCGATGATAGGTGGGGTTTTGCTCAATAACGCGGTTAACAAGCTCGACGAAGTTACGCTTTATCGAACGTTTTGGACCGCGTCGGCAATAATGCTGATCGCTCTATTCACGGCTGTTTATTTTATGCGGATCGTTCGAGATGAGGTGAGGGTCTAGCTGACCGCACGCTGTCGCTGCTTACCGGCGGCGGGAAAAACCAGGCTGAAGATCGTACCCACGCCGTTCTCACTGCGGACTTC
Source organism: Chloracidobacterium sp. (assembly GCA_031404055.1). GTDB lineage: Bacteria > Acidobacteriota > Blastocatellia > Pyrinomonadales > Pyrinomonadaceae > OLB17. The sequence goes on along the minus strand of JANNGV010000652.1, from coordinate 2,121 downwards.
GATAGTTCCCGAATGTTCCTGAACGATTCCATACGACACGGCAAGCCCTAAACCGGTACCGTTACCAACGCCTTTAGTAGTAAAAAACGGGTCGAATATCTTATTGAGGTTTTCCGGTGAGATGCCTTCGCCCGTGTCGGCGACATCGATATGTATCTCTCCGGCGTTATTCATCCGCGTAGACAGTGTGATCGTTCCGCCGCTGAACATCGCGTCGCGAGCATTGAGGATCAGATTGGTAAATACCTGCTGAAGTTTTCCGCCATTGCCAAAGATCATCGGCGGCGTCTTTGTGTAGTCCTTAATTATCCCGACGTTGGATTTTCTTAACTGGGGTTCAAGCAATTGAAGCGTGTCATCGAGAAGTTTATTAATGTCCAGCTCACTTGATTCGATGGCGTTGCCGGTACGTGAAAAGTTGAGAAGATTACCGACGATATTCGACGCGCGATCGGTTTGACGCTGCATCTTCTGCAACAACGCATGTTTCGGATCGGTTTCAGGGATCATGCCGAGCAGCATCTGCGTGTAGCTCGAAACTCCGGTAAGCGGCGTATTGACCTCGTGAGCAACTCCGGCCGCCAATAAACCGATGCTCGATAATTTTTCGCTTTGCTGGAGAGACTCTTCAAGTTTTACGCGAGATGAAACATCCTCAAGCACAACGATCGCTCCAGTCTGAGCATTCGAAACCGATCTTAAAGGCGCAACCGCAACATTCAAAATAAGCGAGCGGCCGTTAAAATCAATCGTATGCAGCTTGTAGGCATTGCGTATTTCTGTAAGGTGCCAGCGAGACTTGCCGAGTATATTCGACAAGTTCAAAGCAAAACTCTCGTCAAAGATCTCTTCGACAAGCTTACCTACCGTCTGTTCACGGTGAAGTCCGATCATTTCTTCGAACGTCGAGTTACAGCGGGTGATACGTCCGTTTTCGTCCACAGCGAGAAGCCCGACGTTAACGGATTCTACAATGGATTCGTTAAATTCCTTCAAAAGTGCGAGTTCGTCGGTATGCTCACGCTGCTCCTGATAAAGCCTACTGTTCTCGATAGCAACGGCGATATAGCCCGAAACCGTTCGCAGGATCTCAAGATCTTCCGATGAAAGCAGCGACCCGTCGCTTCCGCGGCCCAATCCGATAACAGCGACCATTTTAGATCGGACGACACACGGCACAAAATAGTGAAGTTCCTGGCGAACCGGTGTTTTTCCGTTACCGTTGCTCTCACCGGGATCGGAATCATGTATATCCAACTCATCCGCCCGAACAATTCCCTTATCAGCAGATTTTTGCCGGATCATCTGTCTAAAATCGGCCGGAATATTATAAGTTTCACTCAACCCGGCTGACTTAACGATCTTGTAATTCCCGGTCGATTTATCGTCTTCGACAAAAACGGCCACCTTTTCAACATCAAGCACCTGCTTCAGTCTTTCCGTCAAAGCCTCAAGCAGTGGCTCCATCGCGGTGGATGCCGAAAGGGTTCTTCCAAAATCGAGCAGTCCGTTGCGCAGGTCGTAGCGCTTTCCGTAAAAGAAGCGGTCGGCACGTTCCTGCAGGAAATTCTTCAATGGCTCGCTAAGCATTACGATGGCCGCCATCGCGATCACCGCGATCAATGCCCGCAGGGTTATTTCGGTTCTCGAAAGATTGTCGCCGACCGCAAGAAACACAAGCCCCAGCGCAACCGCACCGATTACCATCGCGATGGCAACTATCGTCATCGCGTAAACAAAAGCACGCCTGACGACGACATCCACGTCCATCAGACGGTATCGCACTACGGAGTGGCCAAAACTCAGCGGAATGAGAGCAAGCGGCAGTGTAGTCAAGGCCGTGGTCAAAGTATCTTCAGGCAAATAAACAAAGCGTTTGGCGATCTGAAACGTCAGGATAGGAATTACTGAGGCAATTGTGCCCCACATCGCCCATTTCAACCGTTGCCGAACCAGCGTCTGCTTGACACTCAGAAATCGCCATATCAAAACACTTGCACCCAATGATATGCCCGCGACAAAATGAATTAGCAGTATCTGATTCAAGATCGGGAACACCCTGTTGTTTGCGGTAAAGTTTCGAAGTCCGGCGGCAAACGATTCGACGGGAATCAGTTGGCC
>JANNGV010000651.1:0-4177 GCA_031404055.1 Chloracidobacterium sp. | reverse complement strand
GGTCGCCCTCCCAGCGGTATTGAACGGTATCGACATTCTCGAAAAGAACGGCTTCAAGGAACTCGACGGCAAGCGCATCGGCCTGGTCACAAATCACACCGGGCGCAATTTGGCCGGGAAGTCGACGATCGACGTAATGTTTGACGCGAAGAACATAAAGCTCGTATCGCTCTTCGCGCCGGAGCACGGGATTCGCGGTGAACTTGACACTGAAAAGATCGACGATTCAAAGGACGAGAAAACCGGATTGCCCGTCTATTCGCTCTATAAAGACGGAATGCGGCGGCCGAAGCCGGAGCAGCTCAAGGACCTCGACGCGATTGTCTACGACATTCAGGACATCGGTGCGAGATTTTACACTTATACCGCGACGTTGAAGAACGTGATGGAAGAGGCCGCGAAATTGGGCAAGCCGGTTTACGTGCTCGACCGGCCAAATCCGATAAACGGCAACGATGTCGAGGGTTCGCTTGCCGAAGAGGACAAGCTTTCGTTCATCGCCGCCCATACCATTCCAGTCCGCTACGGCCTGACCATAGGCGAATTGGGCATGATGATGAACGCTGAGCGAAAGATCGGTGCGGATCTAAGAATCATAAAAATGGAAAACTGGTCGCGGTCGATGTGGTTTGACGAGACGGGACAGACGTGGGTAAATCCTTCGCCGAACATGCGTTCGCTGACCGAGGCGACGCTTTATCCAGGCATCGGATTGCTTGAAACGACAAATCTTAGCGTAGGCCGCGGCACCGATACGCCGTTCGAGGTCGTCGGTGCTCCGTGGCTTGACGGCCAGAAACTGGCGGCATATCTGAACGGTCGAAATCTGAAAGGAGTGCGGTTCATACCGATCCGATTTAAGCCGGACGCATCGGTTTTCAAAGGCGAAGAATTGGGCGGCGTGAACATTGTCATCACGGACCGGAGAACGTTCCAGTCCGTGCGGACCGGATTCGAAATCGCGGCCGCTTTGCGCAAGCTTTATCCGGCGGAATGGCAGGTGGACAAATACGCGAGACTGCTTGTAAATGCCGAGATATTGGAGATGGTCAAACGCGGCGAGACGCCCGAAAATATCGAAAAAACAGTTAATCTAAAAAATCAGGATTTCGCGAAGCGTCGGGCATCATTTTTGCTTTATAAATAGACGGAGTTCAGGTTATAACTTTTTCAGAATTAACAGTTTCGTAACAGCCCTTTTGTTTTCAAGGATTTCCGCGAATCCTGAGCTTTTTCTCCGTGAGAAACGATAACGAAAATTTGGATAAATTTCCAAATACGTAAATTATTCTTATGGTTTGTAATCTTGAAATTTAATTTTTTGGTGGAAAGAGGAAGAAGAAAATGAGCAAAAAAACACTAAGTTCAGTTTTGTTCGCAATCGCGATCACCGTCTGCTGCACCGGATTGGTGATAGGACAAGAAATCACCGGTTCTATTGTCGGCACCGTTCGTGATCCAAACGGGGCTGCGGTACCTGGAGCGACTGTCACGATCACAGATCCTTCTAAGGGGAATCTTGTAGTAAGAAACCTTACGAGCAATAGCGAGGGTGAATTCTCCGCTCCAAACCTGACGATCAGCACCTATTCGATTGCTGTCGAAGCAGTAAACTTTAAAAAATCGGTTAATAACGGGATCAAGGTCGATATCGGGCAAAGACGCTCGGTGGACGTCTTGCTTGAAGCGGGGCGCGTCGAAGAAGTTGTAACCGTCGAAGCCGATCCGGTTTCCGTAGATCTGACATCTCCGACTAGCGGTACCGTCATCAGCGGCGATCAGGTACGTGAGCTATCGATTAATAATCGTAATTTCACCCAGCTTGTAACGCTCGCCCCGGGCGTCTCAAACGACCTGTCGGACCAGGTATATGTCGGAACGACAAACCCTGAAGGTCAGGCGAATATTGTGTCAATTTCGGTCAACGGTGCTCGGTCCAGCCAGAATACATTTACCGTAGACGGTGCCGACGTTACTGACCGAGGCTCGAACTTAACGATTCAAGCCTATCCAAGCGTTGATTCGATCGGCGAATTCAGGGTGTTAAGGTCGCTTTATCCGGCCGAGTCGGGCAGAAGCGGCGGCGGACAGGTCAATGTCGTGACGCGAAGCGGTACGAATAAGTTTCGTTTCAGCGCTTATGAGTTTGTTCGTAATGAAAAGTTTAACGCAAACAGTCCCTTGATCAACAGTTTGGCCAATCCTCCGTTGGGAAGGGATGATAACGGGAAAGCAAGGCGCCCTCCGTTTCGATACAACAATTTCGGATTTACGGTTGGAGGCCCTATTTATTTCCTGAAATTCGGCGAGAAAGATCCGGACGACAGCTATTTCGGACGTTGGAGCAAAACGTTTTTCTTCTTTTCGGAAGAACAGCGAAAAGACCGAAGAGAACAGACTTTGTCGTCCACCGTGCCAACTGCTCTTCAGCGACAGGGGCGATTTACGGTTCCGATTTGCCTTCAGGCGACCGGCACCACGTGTACATCCACGCTTGCCGGATCGACCGTCGCTCCCGGACAGGTCGCGATAAATTCGCTCGCTCAGCAATATGTCAGCCTGATTTACAACAACCTTCCGCTTCCGAATACAAACATCGCCAATCAGCTTATTACGACCGCTCCGGCTAGGGCCGATTTTCAGCAGGAAATCTTTAAGCTTGACCACGCGTTTAACGACGAGCTGTCAATGTACTATCGATACCAGCGTGACAAGATTCCGACAATTGACGTGAATGCACTATTCTCCTCCGGTTCGGGATTGCCTGGAGTATCTACTACAGCTACAAACTCGCCGGGCCGGACGCACACTTTTCAAATGACTTATGCGGCAACTCCGGGACTTATCTTCGAAGGCCGCTACACATTCGGTTATGGAGCGATCTTGAGCAACAATATCGGACTGCTGGCTTTGGCAAACTCGCCGATTACTCCGCAGCTCGCGTACGCAGTTCAACGCGACCGGGTTCCGACGATCAGCGGGAATGGTTTTAGTGCGCTGCAAAGCTTCGGTCCTTACGACAATTTTTCTTGGAAGGGCAATGTCACGGGAAGCGTTACCTTGATAACGGGAAATCATACGATGAAATTCGGTGCGTCCTATTCCAAGTATCGGAAGAATGAAAATGCTTTGGCCGGTAATAACGAGGGCATATTCAGTGGTTTTAACACTCCTGGAGGGACAGCCAATGTAATTGCACCGGGTGGAAACGCAACGCAACAATTGTTCGCGAACTTCTTGTTGGGTTCAAATGTTACATTTACTCAGGCAAGTTTTGACTACACCGCAGATTTACGACAGAAAGCTTTTGAAGCTTATGCTCAAGATGAATGGAAGATTCGCCGGAACTTAACGTTGTATGCCGGTGTGAGGTACTCGTTCTTTGGCTCACCGTGGGATAAAAATGGCAGACTGACCAACTTTGTCCCCGAACTTTTCAATGCGGCTGCTGCTCCCCTCGTTACTGGCGCAGGCAATCGCGTGCCCGGTACGGGGAATTTCTGTAACGGCCTCATTATCAACACTCAGAATTCCGCGTCATTCCCGAACTGTACTCCGACACAATCACCATGGGGCAAGTTCATCATTGACGTTTCCAAGAATGATTTTGCGCCGCGTGTAGGGTTAGCGTGGGATCCGTTCGGTAAGGGCGATACAGCGATTCGAAGCGGTTACGGAATCTATCATGAGCAGGTACTCAATGGAACGGTGCTCCAGATCATCGGTCTGAATCCGCCTTTTCAGCAGACTTGTCAGGTTGTTGGAACGTCACTCAGCAATCCTGTACCGGCAGGCGGCTGCGGCGTGATCGCTTCGAACACGGTTTCAAACGTCAGATCTCTAGATCCAAACTGGCAAACGCCTTACATGCAGCATTGGTCGCTGGACGTGCAACGTCAATTAACCAGTAAAACGTTACTGACCGTTGGGTATTACGGCTCGAAAGGTACAAATCTGATCGGTTCTTTCGAAAAGAACCTGATCGCTCCGGGTGCGGCTATCGCTCGCGGAGCCACTGGATGTGCGGTCGGTGCGTCTACTACACCGACGGCTCCTTGTCAGGTTGCCGGACAGGCATTTTACTCCGTCCTGCACCTGACCAGTGTAATGGGACAATTCGGTGCGCAGGGGGTCTTCGTCGCTCATCTGGCTAAAATAGTAAAGTTGATAGAGCGTC
>JANNGV010000650.1:0-3056 GCA_031404055.1 Chloracidobacterium sp. | reverse complement strand
TTCACTTTTGCCGAAGACTTCCACGAGATCGTCACCTTCTTGGCGCTCGGCGCCGACGGGCGTAATCTACCCGCCAACCGGCCCGATCCGCACCATAAGGGATAATAAGCCAAATGTTCCGGCTTACGTTCAGGCCCAGGGATCGAGCAGTTCCACTGGCCGGGAGATCAGAGATTTCAAACCTGGACGTGATGATTCTTCTTTTGGCGGAGAACCGATCAGGTCTTCGGGTGGATCTTCAGGATCGGGCAGTGTCTCGCCGCCCACGCGTGAAATTATGGATTCCAAGCCAGGAAGGCCGTAAGTTTTTAGTTTTCCGATAAAAGAATAGCGGGTTGGCTGAACAGGCCGCCCGCTTTTCTTATTTAAAAAGATGAATTACCGCTGAAGGAACATCCCCCGCCGGACTTTCGGTCTTGATGTACGGCTCGATAATTAGAACGACTGATTGAATGGCGTTAAAGATGGTATGCAGAATAATGCATGGCAGAAGGTTGTCGGTCCGAACCCGGATGAGTGTCAGTATTAAGCTTAGAATCGTCAAAAGAACGATGGTCGAAACGCTCGGGTAATATTGCGGAACGTGAACGACTGCAAAGAGAAGAGTTACGGAGATTACAGCAATGGTTACGCCGAATGTTCTTTGGAAAGCAGAATACAAAATACCACGATACACAACCTCTTCAACCAGCGGTGCGGTGAATGTGGCCATAAACGCGACGAGGTAAACAGCGGTCCGCGAACTCTTCAAAATGCGAATCAGATCGTTTTCCTGCTCGGGAAAGTAGTTGCCGACAACGCTCGCCAGAATAAAAAAGCCGACCGCGATTAGGATATAGTGCCACCACGCCATTCCACCCGAACGCCAGCCCAGGGTTTCCCGGAACGAGTAGATTCGCATTCTGGTTACGACAAACCAGGCAAGAAGAATAGTCAAAATATGGGCGGGAATTACGGCCGCAATCTGTAGGATTATCGCGGTCGGGTCCGATTTTATGAATTCGACCAACTCAAGGTTGTCCGCATATTGGCCGGTAATAGACAAAACATAGGGCAGCAATATGAGGCTCGGCACGAGGATTATGAACGCAACGCTGACAAACCAGACACCGAAGGCCACGCCTGAGTTCCACGGCGGGTTATTTGGCGTCGGATGCACGTTGGAAACCTGAGCTGGCGGCTGCGGAGCATCGAAGTCGTTGGGTGTATCTGTAATTATTTCCTGCACGCAGGTGAGTTTAACGAAAAGCGGAACAACTTCCAAGTTTCGCGTTTTCGGTCTTGATAGTTGCTTCGAACCGATATAACCTAGAATCCCGTGGAGCAACACGGATCAAATCTCAAACAAAATGTGATCGCAGTGATACCCGCACGGTACGATTCCGTCCGTTTGCCGGGAAAGCTTCTGCTTGAAATCGAAGGTAGGCCACTGATAGTGCTGACCTTAGAGCAGGCAAAGAGAGCATCGGTGCTTTCGAGGGTAATTGTCGCAACGGACGACGCTCGTATTTTCAGCGTTGTTGTGGAAAGCGGCGGTGAGGCTCTGATGACCTCTAAAGAGCATCTATCGGGCAGCGACCGGATCGCGGAAGTTGCGGAACGTCTTCCCGAAGGATCGATCATCGTGAACGTTCAGGGTGACGAACCGCTGATAGCGCCGGAAACGATCGAAGCCGCAGTCGAAGCGCTAATCGGTGATCCGGCAGCCGATGTTTCCACCACTTGCGAAGCCATCGTTAACATTGCGGATGTTTTTTCACCTAATGTTGTTAAGGTCGTCGTCAACAAAAACGGCCACGCCCTGTATTTTTCAAGGTCGCCGATACCTTTTCTCCGTGATGAGGTCAACAAGGCAGGTGGGTTGGATTTTGCGGTGAAAGACGATCCGGGCCTTTTGCGGCATTTTAAGAAGCACACGGGGCTTTATGTTTACCGGCGGGAATTTCTGCTGAAATACGCAAAAACCGCACAAGGCCGCCTGGAAAAATGCGAGATGCTCGAACAGCTTCGCATTTTAGAAAACGGCGGGAAGATAAAGGTTGTTGAAGTAAAGCAGAGCTCGATCGGGGTGGACACGGCGAAGGACCTTGAACATGTAAGTCAGATCCTGAAATCGCAGTTGGTCTAGGTTCTTTTGACATTTGTTTCTTTCGCCTTGTTCTGTTCCTATTCGTCCTATTCCGTGGTCAGTTTTAAATCTTAACCACGGAATAAGAGGAACTAAAACCGAAAAAGAGGAATAAGAAAACTTACAACCATGAACGACTGGATCGGACTACTGTTCTTTGTATTGTTGATAATCGGCGTTATAGTCGGGTTAAAGTTGCTTTCAAAACCGCAGACTCGTACTTCGGAGGAATTCGAGCGAAACGCTTCGGAAAACACCACTATGCTGGGAGCGTCGATGAATGCCCTCAACGAGTTAATGAATCCCGCAGCGGCAAAGGCAAAAGAAACTGTAACGCAAATGAAGGATGGGCGTTATCAGAAGAAAAGGCGGGAGGGTAAGGCTGACGGTACAGAATCGGATGATGCAATTTTAGAGGATGAGGTGAAACATTAAGACGTATTTTCATGACAAATTTAAGGATCCGGTATTTCAAGCACTCTTTGGACTGGCTCTCATTCCGATTGTACTGACAAGCTCTTGGGTTTTAAGTTCCTACGCGGGAACATGGCAATTCTTGTATGTCGGTGTTTTCACTAGTTTGGTACTGGTTTTTCCCTTTTTTATGATACTGGTCGTGATTTTTCTGCTATGGAAAAATCCAAAAAAATACAAAGAACGTGAAATGAAGAAACGGAGACGGGAGCGAGAGCGGCTGGCGGAGGAAAAATGACTAAATATATATTCGTTACGGGCGGCGTGGTTTCCAGTTTGGGCAAGGGATTAGCGGCGAGTTCGATAGGCTGTTTGCTGGAGGCACGCGGGATGAGTGTGCAGATGATGAAGCTTGACCCTTACATCAACGTCGATCCGGGCACAATGTCGCCGTTTCAGCATGGCGAGGTATTCGTGACTGACGACGGGGCCGAGACTGATCTCGATCTCGGCC
>JANNGV010000649.1:0-2361 GCA_031404055.1 Chloracidobacterium sp. | reverse complement strand
CAAGGTCTCGGCACGTCGATTTGGATCTATGCCGATACCTCTCATAAGTTCGTTTGCATTGGGCAAAGTAGACTTGAAATTATTGGATAAATTCTTCCGCTTTTGCATAAACCCCTGGCTGACCAGCTTTCGAAACAGCTTTTCATCCGCGATGCCGCTGTCTATCGGGACCAATCGAACAACCGAGCTTGTAACATCCGGCGGCGGATTGAATGCTTTGCCGGGGACGTCGAACAGCTTAACTGCATTGAATGACGATTCGACAAGCAAGGTCAAAAACCCGCGATCCGTTTTGCCAGGTTTGGCCGTTATCCGGTGGACGACCTCGCGCTGAAACATCAGCACCATCTCTGAAAATGCCCAGCGATGTTCGATCAAACGCTGAAGAATAGCCGTCGAAATATTATACGGCAGGTTTGCGACCAGCTTCGCTTTCTTATCGCTGGGTACAAGCTCGGTGAAATCTAAAAAAAGAGCATCGGCTTCGACAAGCTCGAAATTTGGAAACGAGCCAAACTCTTGCCGAAGGATCGGAATTAAATCTCTATCAAACTCAATGGCAAAAACCTTTCCGGCCTTCTCCAGAAGCATCTCGGTTAAAGCCCCGCGTCCGGCACCGATCTCGACAACAGTATCCACGTCGGATAATGAAAGTACTTCAATTATCTTTTGGATATATTTCGGATCGACGAGGAAATTCTGTCCGAAAGATTTTTTGGCGAAAGGTTTTTGGGCGGGTTTCCGGTTCATTCAGTTAAGCCGGATATCCGGTGATCTCTGTGTCCGGCCCGTATCTGGTTATGACGATATCTCGCAGCCTTAGAGCCTCCTCGAGCGATGCGGCACCTTTCCCGCCGATCGACATCGGGGCATTGGGACCACCGATAATTATCGGAGCGATGATAAATGTGACTTTATCCACTAATTTCGCGTCACAGAACGCTCCGGCGACTTCGGTGCCGCCTTCAACAAGAACGCTTTGTATCTGCATTGATGCGAGGGCATTTAAAACCGCCGGCAGATTGCGGGCACCTTTCACAATCTCGCACACATCGACATTCACATTGCGAAGATAACGAACCTTCTTGGCATTACTGCTATTTGAAAAAACCACCGTAGGAATTTTATGCGCGGTGGTAACGAGCGGCGAATCGGCTGAAATTTGAAGCCGGTTGTCCAATACTACCCGAACAAGCGGTTTGCGACGCGGCTTGTCGCTTCGATCCGTCAGGCTGGGGCGGTCGACAAAAGCCGTATTACCGCCGACAAGAATCGCATCGTGTTCGTGACGCAGATCATGGACGCGTTTCAAAGCTTCGTCGCCAGAAAGGGCCGTCGACACGCTTTGTTTGAGCGAGATGCGTCCGTCAAGCGACACAGCAAGTTTTAGACGCACGAACGGACGCTTTTTCTGATGCCAGCAGATGAATTTTTCGTTCAGCCGCGAGGCTTCTGCAGCCAAAATGCCGGTCACGACCTCTATACCGGCGTTTCGCAGCCTATCGAAACCCTTGCCGGAAACAAGCGGATTAGGATCATCGATCGGACAAACTACGCGTTTAATTCCGGCATTGATGAGCGCTTCTGTGCAAGGAGGAGTTTTGCCGTGATGGTCGTGTGGCTCGAGCGACACATAAGCCGTTCCGCCGCGGGCACGTTCACCAGCATGTTCGAGAGCGATCACCTCGGCATGCGTAACACCGTCAAAGGTGTAGGTTCCCTCGCCGACAACCCCTCCGGTTCTTGACACAATTACGCAGCCGACAAGCGGATTCGGGCTGACAAGGCCTGTTGCTGCCGCCGCAAGAGCCAGTGCCTGCTGGGTGTGCTTTAAATCAAAAGCGGAAAATTCCATTTAGTTGAACAGCCCATTGACGTAGCTATCCGCATCGAAAACCATTAGATCGTCAACTTGCTCACCGATACCGACGTAGCGGATCGGCAGATTTAGTTCCTTTGCGATAGCGACGGCGATGCCGCCTTTTGCGGTGCCATCGAGTTTTGTCAGCACAAGGCCGGTTACGTCCGCGACTTTCAGAAACTGCCGGGCTTGTTCAAGGCCGTTCTGGCCGGTAACGGCGTCGATGACCAAAAGTGTTTCGTGCGGAGCGTCCTGGACCTCTCGGCCGGCGATGCGTTTCATCTTTTCAAGCTCGGCCATCAGGTTCGATTTATTGTGCAGGCGCCCAGCGGTATCGACTATCAGCACATCGGAATTTCGGGCCTTTGCGGATTGCAGGGCGTCGAACAATACCGCAGCCGGTTCGGGTCCCTGCTTTTGTTGGATGAGCGGCACACCGGCACGTTCCGACCAAATCTCCAGTTGTTCGGAGGCTGCGGCGCGGAACGTGTCGGCGGCGC
>JANNGV010000648.1:0-2804 GCA_031404055.1 Chloracidobacterium sp. | reverse complement strand
GAAGCAGGCAGGCTAACTTCGCGTCCACGGGAAAAGGGAACAATGCAGTAGGTGCAAAATTTATTGCAGCCCTCGATTATCGGTACAAAGGCGACATACGGCGAATGCCTCCGTGCATCCGCGACATTCCAGTCATAATCTATCTCGCGTTCGCCGAGATCGAAGACGCCGGTCTCGCCGTCAAAAACTCTTTCGATGGCTTGCGAAACTCTCCCCACCGCTTTGGTGCCGATAACAAAATCGACCCCTTCGATCTTTTCAAACAGCGTTTCGCCTTCAAGCTGGGCGACGCAGCCAAGTATGCCGACAACCGGCTTTTCGCGGCCGGAATTGCGAATGCGGCCGACGCGGCTGTAAAGCTTATGTTCGGCTTTTTCGCGGACGGAACAGGTGTTGAGAAGTATGACGTCGGCCATCTCTTCGCTCGAAGTTATCTCGAAGCCCTTCATCGCAAGCGAGGTCGCAACCCGCTCGGAATCGGATACGTTCATTTGACACCCGAAGGTTTCAAGATAGACTTTCTTCATATAACATTGCCGAATATGGTTCAGCCAAGTTTTAAATCACGCGATTTCGTTCATCTGCATCTGCACACGGATTATAGCCTTTTGCAGAGCACAATCCAACTCAAGCCGCTGGCAAAAAGGCTCGGCGAATTGGAGATGCAGGCTTGTGCAATTACCGATTACGGCAATATGTACGGTGCCGTATCCTTTTATAATTCAATGAGATCGGCCGATATCCGCCCGATAATCGGATACGAAGCGTTTGTCGCCGGAGGCAGCCGATTTGATAAAAGCTCTGCCGTCCAATCCGGCGAAAAACCATATTATAACATCGTCCTGTTGGCGAAAAATCTGGCGGGTTATCATAATCTCGTCCATCTATCCTCCAAAGCATTTACCGAAGGATTTCACCATAAGCCAAGGATCGATATGGACATTTTGTCCAACCACAGTGAAGGATTAATCGCACTCTCAGCCGGATTTGATGGGGCGATTGCTCATTACCTAAAAAATGGCGACTCTGAAAAGGCCTTGGAGTCTGCCAAAAAGCTGGAATCGATCTTTGGCGGCGGGAATTTCTTTCTCGAGATTCAGGATCATGGGACCGAAGCTGATGAGAGGAACATTAAAAGCACTGTCGAACTCTCAAAAGTATCCGGTATTCCGCTGGTCGCGTCCAATGATGCCCACTATCTGAATGAAGCGGATTCCCGGGCGCATGAGGTTATGTTGTGCATCGGCGAAGGGCGAACGCTGAGCGAAAATGGTCAGGGCGTCCTGCCAACCTCCAAATATTACGTCCGCTCAGCTGAGGAAATGTGGCAGCTTTTCGGCGGCGAATTGCCTGAATCGCTTACAAATACTCTCAAGATCGCTGAAATGTGCGATGTGAGTCTGCCAATAGGTGAAGACAACCTGATCCTGCCAAATTACCCGATACCGGCTGACTCAACGTGTGCCGATCTGGTCAGCTATTTTGAAGAGAAGGTCGCGGAGGGCTTTGAGGAACGAAAACAGTCGGTGCTGCTGCCGATGCAATCGCTGGGCAGTCTTAAATATGACCTCGTAGCATATCAGGACAGGCTCGATCGGGAGATCGGGATCATCGAAAAGATGGGCTATGAGGGATACTTTTTGATCGTTTGGGATTTCATCAAATATGCCGTCCAAAAGAACATTCCGGTGGGGCCCGGCCGCGGCTCGGCAGCCGGATCGCTAGTGGCATATTGTCTTGGGATTACCGGGATCGATCCGCTTCAGTACGATCTGCTTTTTGAGCGATTCCTCAATCCGGAACGCGTATCGATGCCCGATATCGACATCGATTTCTGCATCCGCGGCCGCGGCGACGTTATCAATCACGTTACCGAAGTGTATGGCCGCGATTCGGTCTGTCAGATCATTACGTTCGGCACTATGGCATCACGGGCCGCGATCAAGGACGTAGGTCGTGCGTTAAATATGCCTTACGGCGATGTTGAGCGGATAGCGAAGCTTATTCCGCCGCCGATTCGCGGGCGTAACGTCAGTATTTCGCAGGCCTTGGAAAGCGTTGCGGAATTGAAGGCCGCTACGAAGGATCCGAGGGTCAAGGACCTGATAGATCTTGCATTGCGGCTTGAAGGCTGCTCCCGCCATTCTTCCGTTCACGCTGCGGGCGTTGTTATTTCTCCAAAGCCGCTGCATGAGATCGTGCCCGTCGCGATGTCTTCCAAAAACGAGCTTACCAGTCAGTATTCGATGAACGATCTCGAAAAAGTCGGGATGCTTAAGATGGACTTTCTGGCTTTGACAACGCTTACCGTTATAAACGATTGTCTTGCGTCCATGAGCGAAAAGGGCGGTGTTGAGATCGATTGGAGCCAGATTTCGCTTAACGACGAAAAGACGATGGAGCTTTTCGGCGACGGGCGGACGGACGCGATATTTCAGTTTGAATCTTCGGGAATGCAGGAGATCTGCCGTCGATTGAAGCCGAAGGAACTTGAAGATCTGTCTGCCTTGAACGCCCTTTACCGTCCGGGTCCGATCGACGGCGGGATGATCGAGGATTTTATCCAGCGTCACCGCGGCGAAAAACAGGTCCGATATCTGATTCCGGAAATGAAGGAAATCCTGAGCAACACCTTCGGCGTGTTGGTCTACCAGGAACAGATCATGCAGCTTGCCCAAAAACTCGCCGGTTACACTCTTGGCGAAGCCGATATGATGCGCCGGGCGATGGGGAAGAAAAAACGCGAGGACATGGCTAAGGAGGAGATCAAGTTTGTCGATGGAGCGATCGCGAACAACATTAAA
>JANNGV010000647.1:0-3652 GCA_031404055.1 Chloracidobacterium sp. | reverse complement strand
GGAGCGTTCAGTTCGATTACGGCCGGACCGGGTTCGGTAACGGTTGATTCGGTCGATTTCGGAACCGGTTTGCAGGGCTATTCTCTAGTTACTGCGACAAATGCCGTGGTCAGCATTCCGGCATTCGTGCCGGGCACTTTTGCTCCGGTGACGGCAACATTTACGATCCCGAGCGCGGGTCCGGTTGATTTTACGCTGAGAGCGACGAACCGTTTCTCGGGTGTGTTGATCCGTGCACAGTGCACCGGCGGTCCGGCCCCGACGCCGACGCCAACTCCTACAGCGACACCGACACCAACGCCAACGCCGACACCAACGCCAACTCCGACGGCAACACCGACACCGACTCCAACAGCGACGCCAACGCCAACGCCGACACCTGTTCCGGGAGTCTGCACACCGACGCTGACGATCACGGAAACGCGGCCGGGCGGTTTGGGCCAGTTTGACTCGATCACGGCTGGACCAGGCTCGGTAACGGTCGATCCCGCCAATTTCGGAAACGGATTGCAGGGCTACTCACTGGTCAGTGCGACAAACGCGGCGGTGAACATACCGGCATTTACGCCCGGTACGTTCAATCCCGTAACGGCAACCTTTACAGTACCGAACAGCGGGCAGCCGGTCGACTTCACCTTGAGAGCAACGTCACGGTTCAGCGGCGTGTTGATTCAAGCACAGTGCGGAGGCGGATCGAAGCCAGCGTCCGGATTCAGCATGAACGCACCGGACCTTTCGTTCTGGATGCCAACCCGTTTAGAAGCGGGCTTGCCCGCCCGTCCGCGAACCGTTTACGCAATTGGGTTTCAGATTAGCTAAAAAGGGTGAGAGTTGCGCCGAGGCGGAATCTTGTTCGTGCTTTGTTCATCTTGTTCCGTGGTCAAGATTTACCACGGAACTAGAAGAACCAGAATGAACAAGAGGAAAAACTGGAAAATTCGAGCGTTTCGTCGCTTCCTGTATCACTATAAACGCCCCAGCAACATTTTGCTTTTTCTAATGCGTGATTTGGGTTAAACGGTATTTCAACGCGGAGATCGCCGAGATTTTCGCGGAGAACGCTGAGAAGAAATCCGGCTGTCCGGTAGAATCGGGTCGGGTGGTTTCCTATTGGCGTGAATTAAAGTATCTCGCCGCGTTTCGCCAGAAGCTTAGCCGGATTATTAGTAATTATAGCGTTCAAGCCAAGTTTGATGCCGCGTTTTATCCAACGCGGATTGTCGGCGGTCCAGATGGTCACGGGCAGGCCGCGTTTTCCGGCTTTTTCCATCAATTTTTGTGTGGCAAGCGAGTAATGTATCGACAGCTCGCTTGCCCCGAATTCTTCGGCGATTTTGACCAGGTGTTTCTCTTTACGCAAGATCGTCATTATCTTGGGTGCAAACAGCGCGGCCGTTTTCAGGCCGGGGCACAGCAGCCGGACTCGCGGGATGACCGCCATCTTAAAGCTTTTAATAATGATTTGCGATCCAAGTTCTGAATCGCTGGCAGCTCCACAGACGGCCGAAACGAGGGCCGCAATCTCGGAATCCCGGCATTTAAGCTCAATGTAGATACGGCCCTTAAATTCTTTCAGAAATTCGAGCGTTTCGGCGAGGGTCGAAACTCTTTGCAGGCTATAGCTGGAATTGGCATTACGGCGGTCCATCATATTGAACCAGGAGCCGATATCAATTTTCGCCAGTTCGGCTGAGGTGTAATCCGCGATGCTTCCTTCCCGCAGGCCGGTACGTTTCAGCGTCGGATCATGAAAAACGACCGCAACGCCGTCCTTGGCCAGCCGAACGTCGAATTCTATGCCTTCGGCACCGTCATCTATTGCCCGACGAAACGCTGCCAACGTATTCTCCGGCGCAACCGCACTTGCCCCGCGGTGGGCGACGATCAGCGGCCTAAGCATTTTTGTTTTCATTTATTTGCGGCGTGAAACTTTTTCTCAAGAAGAAATATGGATTTCGACCAGCCTATCGGTTCAGAGATCGGAAACTTATATTTGCCGACAATGCTAAAGTATCGCTGTGAAATCTTTCTTACATCTTTAACGGGATGTATCTTAAATTTGTAGAGAAATTCGAGAACCGTGCCGACAAGCGATGGTTTGACCGGAATAAACACAAGCTTTCCGCCGGGCTTCAGCACCCGTGCCATTTCCCGCAGGCCGTCGTCGAGCGATACATATTCCAAAACACCGCAGGTCAGGATGAGGTCGAACATATCGTCCTCGAATGGAAGCTGCAGAATATTACCCTGCACCGGCGAGATATTTTTTTCATCGATCCGTTTTTCCTTGCCGAATTGCTCTTTCGCAATCTTTAACGAATTGATGGACAGGTCAAATGCAATCGTCTGCTTTGGCCGAAAACCGGCGTCCTGAAAACCTAGCGTGACGATGCCCGTGCCGCTTCCGCCATCCAGCACATACGACTCACCATCGATCTGTAGATCAAGCGAGCGAAGATATTTCGCCACCGAAGCCCGATATCCATTGATC
Organism: Chloracidobacterium sp.; assembly: GCA_031404055.1. Taxonomy (GTDB): domain Bacteria; phylum Acidobacteriota; class Blastocatellia; order Pyrinomonadales; family Pyrinomonadaceae; genus OLB17. The sequence goes on along the minus strand of JANNGV010000647.1, from coordinate 1,161 downwards.
TTTAGCGCAATGTTATGAACGTCGGCGATCCGGTCGTAAAAGCTCTGGGTCTTTGTCTTTGCAACGGCTGCTTTTTTTGCCATTCTGGGGGATTATTTTTCGGCTAAAAGCTTTAGCACCATCTCTCGCATTTCCTCTATACGCGAAGGATTAGTTCCGCTTTCAATGTAGCGTATCACGCCTTTGCGATCGATCAGAACCGCCGTCGGCAGGCCCGTCGCCGCATAGGCCATCTGCGTCGCCTGGTCATTTGTTACGACGAAATCGTAAGGCAGATCCTGCTTTATCTTGAAATTCTTTAAAAACGCGATCTCATTCGCTTTATCCAGATCAACACCGCCGCCGCTTCCGTAGTATCTCGTCACGCCCAAAATCACAAGCCCGGCAGCCCCAAGATCGCGATGCCATTCCGCCAGCGAAGGGAACGCGTCGAAACAAGGCCCGCACCACGTCGCCCAAAAATCGAGCAGCACGACCTTGCCGCGTAAGTCCTGCAAAGTTTTCGCCTTACCCGGAAACCACTGGTCGATACTTGTCAGTTCCGAGGCTGTATCGCCGAGAAGTTTATACTGCTTTTCGCGTTTTTTCAGAAGCTTGATGGCTTCGTCCTGCAATGGCTTTGTCGGCAGGTCTTTTCCCGCCTGAATCAGTGAAGTCAAGTACGTTTCCAGCCCCAGCGGTTTGCGTCCGGTCCCGATGCAGTAAGTTATCAATTTGTCCGCCGCGTAAAAATAAAGGCTGACGGAAGAGACCGCCGCCGCCGCCGTCTTTCGCAGATCTTCGAGCGCCTCGTCCGCTTCCTTTACGTTCCCGATAGTTTTATGCGATTCATGCAGCAGCATGCCCGTATCCAAAACCTCATCCAGCCCGCGTTGCGTGATTCCGTTGTCCAGCAGAATCGTCTTGGCAAAACGATAGGCCTCGGCGGCATGCGGCGTTGCATCGGTGAACTTTTTCTCGGCAATATATGCCTTGGCGAGTTCGCTTGCCATTCGCGTTCTCTCGCTTAATTTCAGAGGCCGGCTCTTTGCATACTCTGCAATAAAGCTCAGAGCCTGTTCAAAGTTTTTTTGCTTCGCGGCTATAATCGCGACGATCGAACGCGCTGTCTGAGCTTTCTCACCAGTAGTATTTCCGGCCTCAAGATACTTGCGAAGCGTT
>JANNGV010000646.1:0-1725 GCA_031404055.1 Chloracidobacterium sp. | reverse complement strand
GCGCTGGTAATTGGGCAGCAACTCCGCCTCGGTTCGGGTTTTATGATGTCCGCGACGCGCTTAGGCATATGGAATCGGGATCGCATTTTGGAAAGATCGTTGTGAAGATCGGAGACTGAACAATGAATTTAAAGCTGATCGGAAAGACGGCGCTCGTCACCGGCTCGACCGCCGGAATCGGTTTGGCAATTGCGGAATCGCTGGTTGCCGAGGGAGCGAATGTCGTTTTGAACGGAAGGACGCGCGAACGCGTCGAGGCGGCCGTTATCACGGTAAAGGCGGGCCACGATAATGCGCGTGTTTCGGGTGTTGTCGCCGACCTTTCAACGACTGAGGGAGCGGAAAAAGTTATCCAAGGCATCCCCGATGTCGATATTCTGGTCAACAATATGGGAATTTTCGAGCCGAAACCGTTCGATCAAATACCGGATGAAGATTGGCTTAAGTTTTTTGAAGCGAACGTCATGAGCGGTGTCCGTCTTGGCCGCTTTTATTTGCCGAAGATGAAGGAGAAAAACTGGGGCCGTATAGTTTTTATCTCAAGCGAATCCGGCGTTCAGATTCCCGCCGAAATGGTGCACTACGGCATGACGAAATCCGCCCAGATCGCGATTGCCCGCGGCATGGCCGAGACGACGGCGGGAACAAAAGTGACGGTTAATTCCGTGCTGCCTGGACCGACTGCATCGGAAGGCGTTTCGAAATTTGTCGAACAAATGGCAGCTGAGCAAAACGTCACAAAAGAGCAAATGGAAAAACAATTTTTCGAGACGGGGCGCCCGTCTTCGCTGTTAAAGCGGTTTATAGAACCAAAGGAGGTTGGAGATGTCGTCGCATTTATCTGCAGCCCGCTTGCTTCGGCGATAAACGGAGCGGCGGTCCGTGTGGATGGCGGCGTAATTCGCTCAATGCTTTAAAATTATGAAAACAAGAAAACTTGGAAATTCCGATCTTGAAATTACGCCCATCGGCTTCGGTGCGTGGGCGATCGGCGGCGGCGATTATGCATTCGGCTGGGGGCCGCAAGATGATGCCGAGTCTATCGCGGCCATGGAACACGCGGTCGATTCCGGCATTAACTGGATTGATACGGCCCCGGTTTACGGGCTTGGCCATTCTGAAAAAGTTGTCGCGCAGGCCTTGCAAAATCTTGGTTCATCGCGGCGGCCGTACGTATTTACAAAATGCAGTCTGGTTTGGAATGAGAGCCGTGAGATCACGCATAATCTCAAATCGGCGTCTCTCCGGCTTGAAGTTGAAGAAAGTTTGAGCAGGCTCGGCACCGAGGTAATCGACCTTTATCAAATACACTGGGCGCGATTCTCGCCGGATCTGCCTGATGACGACGTCGAGGAAGGATGGCAAACGCTTGTCGACCTGAAAAAAGAAGGGAAGCTGCGGAATATCGGCGTGTCGAATTTTGACGTAGCTCAACTCGAACGGGCAAGCGCTATCGAAGTGCCAACCAGCCTGCAGCCGCCGTATTCGGCCATGCGCCGAGATATAGAAACGGAGATTCTGCCGTATTGTGAAAAAAATGATATAGGCACTATCGTCTATTCGCCGATGCAGTCGGGGCTACTATCGGGCAAAATGACCCGCGAGCGGATCGCCGCGTTTCCGGATGACGATTTCAGATCGCGTAGTGCCGAATATAAGGAGCCGAAATTGACGGCGAGCCTTGAATTGGCCGATCGTTTTGCCGATATCGGCTCACGTCACGGC
>JANNGV010000645.1:0-9310 GCA_031404055.1 Chloracidobacterium sp. | reverse complement strand
ACCTTGAGCCTGTCGTCAAAATGGCCGTCGCGTTTAAGTCGATGGTAGATCCGCACGCCTTCTAATTCGTCCTGTGTAAAAACCGAGCAGCAACCGAAGAAATATCGCTTTTTCGTGTGCCGACAGTACGAAAGCAAGGCTCTCCAAAGAAGGAACAATACTTTTGTGTTTCGATGTTCGCGGGCGATGCAGGCTCGGCCGATCTCGATCCCGTTTTCCAAGATTTCTTCGGGTAGATCTTCTATGGTGAATTCATTAGCCGAGTAAAAACCTTTTATAGACCGGGCAGTATCAAGGGTGTTGAGTCGGTAGGTCCCAACCGTTTTGCCTGTCGTTCGATCGAGAACGACGAGATGTTTGCATTTGAAATCATAGGCGTCGAACTCCAGCTGAGAATTGACCGGCGTTCTGGTTGCATTCGATCCCATCTCGACGTTGAAAACCTGATGCCGCAGTCTCAAAGCCGCGGCAACTTCAGGCGGATTTTCCGCAATTCGTACGTCATACTTGCCCTCAATCGTCGGAGAAAGGCGGGCAGGTTGATGATCGATACGATCCAATCTATCGATTGTGCGAGTTGCATATGCGGCCATACATTTCTGTGACCGAATCTGGGTCGGCATTCATGGATTCCGACAGAGGCCCGTATTATTCCTGATTTAACACAGTTACTTGTCGCTAAGGGTGCAATATGACATTCCCTGTTGACAAATGTCTTTTTCACAAAATGCTTGAGAAATGGAAAATCGGCGGGAAGAGCAATAAAAAGCCTAGGTGTCTTTACTCTTGTTCAGGCCAAAGGCATCGGCATAAGCCAACAAACTCTTTCTAGACTGGTAGCAGCCAAACGTCTTAAGCGTGTGGCTCATGGTATTTACCTTCACCTCGACGCCGAACTGGATCAAGATGCAGGCTTCCAGATCGCCTTTGCGAAATTCGGGCCCGAAGCGGCGATCGGGGGGCTCTCGGCGCTTTACCACTACAACCTGGCGGAACAAGTTCCCGGAAATGTTTGGCTGCTTGTTCCGCCTGGAAAAAGGACAAGCTCAGTGGGCTACAAATTCATCCGAACAAAAGTGAATCTTGATCATGGAATCGTGAGTGAAAAAGGCTATCGTATTGCTTCTGTTGAGAGATCGGTTCTTGAAGGGCTAAAATTCATCACGAAGATTGGCGAGAGAACGGCCATCAAAGCTGCCCGAGAAGCCCTCGCGAATAAGCAAACTACTGAACTAAAACTCGGCAATGCAGCAAAAGAACTCGGCCTTGAATCGGTGCTGCGAAAGTATCTGGAGGTCATCGCTCCCTAAATAGGAAGTTCTCTAAACCATTGAACTAGAAAAGCAAAGTCCTATAGCCCGTTCGCAGGATAACCGAAAACTGCAACCATCTGCGCAAAAAAAGGGCTCTCGAATTGCTTCGAAAGCCCCGTGTTTATTGGTCGGGACGGCGAGATTTGAACTCACGACCTCTCGCACCCCAAGCGATTTTGGTAGGTTTGTATAATTTGTCAAAACTGCTCAAAATTTCTTAGAATCAACAACTTAACCGCTATCTCGATTCACCACTAATAGGCCGTGATCAGCAACGCTGCAACCACCCTGCAACCAAGTTGGCCTATAGCAATCAATGTATCCGAAGCGCGCTATTTACCATAAGGACGACATTCGCTCCATTCGTCAAGGAGAATAATAACATATCCTATCCAATGCCATCCGCTCATATTTTCATACAGGTCTCAACACGGGTCGTCGTCACAGACTCGTCCGCGTGGGGCCTCAATGCCTTAATTTGCCATGGTGGGAACCGGGGCCAGACTAGATCGCTCGTTGAGAACATTTCAGCATTCACCTATTCTGAAGTTGGTAAATTGGTATAGTTATGGCTTGTGAAGATGATTGTGCTATAGAAGCTTTGCGGGAAAGGCAGAGTTCGACGCTGAAGATCGTGTTGGCGATAAACGTCGCGATGTTTGCGGCCGGGATCGGTGCGGGTATTTATGCGGGGTCAAGCGCGTTGCTGTCCGATTCGCTGGACAATCTTGGCGATGCGATGACGTATGGACTCAGCCTTTATGTTGTTTATAAATCGTTTTACGCTAAGGCTCAGGTCGCTTTCTTCAAAGGCGGCTTGATTCTTCTAGCGGCGCTCGTCGTGCTCGGACAGGTGATCTACAAGCTGATGGTTCCGACAGTTCCTATTTTTGAAATAATGGGCGTGGTCAGCGTGCTTGCCCTCGTCGGGAATTCGATATGTCTTTACCTGCTCACGCGACACAAGGCAGACGATGTGAATATGAGTTCGGTGTGGGAATGTTCGCGTAACGATATTGCGTCGAATATCTCGGTCTTTGTCGCCGCCGGTGCGGTTTGGTTCTTTCAGTCGGGCTGGCCGGACATTATCATCGCTCTCGCATTGGTTTGCCTTTTCCTACGTTCCGCGTTCCGCGTATTCTCGAACGCAAACCGCGAACTTAAAACCGCCTAATAGTTCTGCCTCGGCTTTTCCACTTTCATTGAGAATATCCTGTAAGTCACTTGGTACCGGCATTTATGTTACCGAGAATCCAAGTCTAACTTGTCTTTCAAAGATGTGCTTCGTGACACGCAAAGTCCGCTCTTTCGGTTTGGGCGGTAACGTGTGCGATCTTAAATTCGCTCGTGCATGAATCGTGGACACGTTGCAACACATCATCATGCTCTGCGCCCTCGGCAAGTACCGCGTGGACGCTAAGGGCATTTACGCCGGATGTGAGCGACCAGACGTGTAGGTCGTGTATCTCGGCAACGCCCTCAATTTTTGAAAGCTTGGCTCGTAAATCGGCGATGTTCACATCCGACGGTGTGCCCTCTAGTAAGACTGCAACGGCATCTTTCAGCAACGCCCACGTTCGCGGCAAAATGAATAGGCCGATTCCGGCCGAGATGAGCGGATCGGCGTAATACCAGCCCGTTGTGAGCATTATCACGCCGGCGATTATCACGCCTATTGAGGTCAGCATATCCGAGAGAACCTCGAAATACGCGCCTTTCATATTCAGGCTTTCTTTCGAACCCGATCGAAGGATGAATACGCCGACGATGTTTATTACCAAACCGATTGAGGCGACGGCCAGCATTCCAGCGCTCTGCACCTCGGGCGGATTCTTAAACCTTTCATATGCTTCGTAAAGGATATATAGCGAAATGAAGATGAGGACGACAGCATTGGTCAGCGCCGCAAGGATCTCAACGCGATAATAGCCGTAAGTCCTTTCGGGCGACGCGGGTTTTTCGGCAAACCATATTGCAAGCAGGGCTAGTCCGACACCCGCAACATCAGTCAGCATATGCCCAGCGTCAGCAAGTAGCGCCAAACTGCCGGTCCAGAATCCGCCGATGACCTCGACGATCAAATAAAAGAACGTCAGGAAAAAGACGATCATTAACGGCTTTTTATTCCTGCCCGCAGCCGATACATCATGTTTGTGTCCGTTGCTCATACTTTTTTCTCTTCGGCAAAATGGGGGTGTGCCGATTTTTTTCCGTCGCCGAGTAGAAAGGCAAAACCAACCACGGTTAGACAAGCCAAACCGGCGATGGTAAACGTGAGCGGCGTTTTCCATACAACGGCGGCGTAACCGATGGCCGGATAGGTGACCAGCCAACAAGCGTGTGTTAGTGCGAAGTATGCGGCATATGCCCGCCCACGTTCTTCTTCTTTCGTGTGTTCAGCGAGCAACGTGCCCGATGCGATCGAGATCAGGGCTTGTCCGGCTCCGTTTAGAAACCACAGAGCGGCGAAAATGATCAGCGGCGGCTGCAAAACGCCCGGCAGTAGGATCAGGCCGAGAATGACGCCGCCGATAAATAGAGCTCTGCGCGACCAGTCGTGTCTGATATAGTGCAGAGAAGTTTTGCCATCCGCGTCCCGTTCGATGCGTGTGGTCGTGCGGCCGAAGATTATCGCCGCAATCGACGAACCGAGACCGAGAACCGCCATCACGATCGCGAAACTTGTCGCTCCGCTTTGCAAAACATCGCTGACATAAACGACCGTTGCGACAATCGCCGCCGCTCCCGCCGTTGCTTCGGCAAAGCTCAATATCAACGCTTGCCGCAGCGACGGTTCACGTAACAGAATCCGCGTACCGAGCGTTAAATCATTTAATAACCCACGAAGGTTAATCGGTGAGAGTTGTTTCTTCACTTGCGGGATCGTAACCATTAATACCATCGCGGCCGAAACAAGATAAGTGAACGCGTCAAACCAGAAAACCCATCGCACGCTGAATGCGGCGACCAAAAGCCCGGCGAGGGCGGGAGCGGCGAACGCCTCGATATCGACTGCAACACGCGAATAGGAGAGAGCTTTTACATAATCAGCCTCGCCAACAACTGCCGGCAAACTTGCCTCGAAGGTCGGAGTGAAAAACGCGGTCACGGCGTTTATCGCAAAGATCAAAGCGTAAATCTGCCAAATCTCTGTAATAAACGGGAAAAGCGCAAGCAGGCCGAAACGCACGACGTCGGTTACGATTAAGATTCTTTTGCGGCTCACACGGTCGGCCAGAATCCCCGCGAATTGCGAAAACAGCAGAAACGCCAGAATCCGAAGAAAGAGAGCGTTACCGATAATGGCGGTCGCCGATTCACCGCCGGTTAGTTGATATGCAAAGATCGCGAGCGCGACGGTCGTAACGCCGCTGCCCAGCAGCGAGACGATCTGAGCCGCAAATAAGAAGACATAATTGCGGTTCTGCCAGAGGGAGGAAGCCGGGGTTGTTATCTGCGAGTTCGCCATAGCATGCGTTTAAGAAAACTTTTTCCGAAGCCTTAAATGAACGTACTCGCCGCCCACCCTACGGCCGCGTAGCGTAGCAGCTTTCCGGTTGCCGTCCAGAGTGAAAACATCTTGAAATCCATTTTCAAGCCGCCCGCGAGCGCGACAATCGCATCGCCAACAATCGGTACCCACGATAGCAGCAGCGCCGGCTGGCCGAAGCGGCGGAGCAGACGCGCGGCTTTGGTTTCGCTTTCTTGCAATTCCCGCGTTTTACCGAATGCACCTGCCGATTTACGCGCCAACCAATAGGTCGTGCACGCTCCGAGATAATTTCCGAGCGTCGCAACGATTACAGGCACAGCGATTTGCCCGTAGTTTTGCACGTAGACGGCGAGAGGAATTTCCGAGCTAAGCGGTAAAACCGTCGCCGCAAGAAAACTCCACAGAAAAAGTCCGGCTAAGGCGTAAAGCATAAATTCACCGTCTTTTGTCGAAAGCAGGGCTCGAACGCTTTTCTACGCAACCCGCTTCATGCTTAGGTATGCGCCGCTGGCTTTTATCATGACGGTTACGTCGCTGTGGCCTCGGTTGCGCCAGAACCAGCCGTGGCTTCCGTCGAATTCGGCCACGAGGTCGCCCGCATCGGCATCAACGCTGGTGCCTTTCTTATAGCTGACAAATTGCTTTTGCGGGTTGTCGCCATGGGTGTCGTGATTTACTACACCGCCGCTTGCGGTCCACTCGTATTTGACCGTCGCTCCTTTTGCCATCTCGAGTTTTATCTCGGCGGCTTCGCCGGGTTTGAGTGTGACGGTCATCTCATCGGTCTTGGCGGCGGTAGCGGTGCTGGCCGCGTTCGATGTCTTTGGCGGAGCTGTCTGCGCGGGTACGGTTGCGGGCTGTGCGGTCGCGGCATCGCGGTCGGCCTTAGCTTCTTCAGCGAGCTTCATCTTAATCTCGCCCATTTGCGTCAGGCCGAGAACGCTTCCGATGCGGGTCGGATCGATGCCGTATTCGGACGGCAAGACGACCGTAACCAAAAGCACGGCGGCAACAACTATCGCAATTACGGTGGATATCAACAGTTGTTTACTGGTTGGCAATTCTGAGCGGTTCGGTAGTTCTGTGTTATACATAAATCCTCTTTTAGCTGATAAAGAATCCGGTCAATTGATAGCCGATCAGCATAAAGCCGGCGGCCATCATCAATACATTGGCGGTGTAGGCGTGTTTGAAAAAGCTGTCGGTGCGCCGCCAATAGCTCATGACGATCAGGATCGCCGCGAGAGCGAGTATCTGTCCGATCTCGACGCCGACGTTGAAGGCGAGTAAGTTCGGCAGTAGGCCATCGGGTGACATCGCGTAATCCTGAATCTTCGTTGCGAGGCCAAATCCGTGAAACAGTCCGAAAACAAGGGTCGCGATCTTCGTATTCGGCTGAACGCCAAACCAACGCTGGAACGCGCCGATGTTGTCGAGAGCCTTATACACGACCGAGAGACCGATGATAGCGTCGATCAGATAGCCGTTGATATTCGTGCCAAAATACACGCCAAGCAGCATCGTCGTCGAATGTCCGATCGCAAACAGGCTGACGTAAATGCCGATGTGCTTTAGTTTGTACAAAAAGAAGATGACCCCGAGCAGGAACAGGATGTGATCGTACCCGGTGAACATGTGCTTCGCCCCGAGATAGACGAACGGCAAAAGATTGACGCCCGAAATCTCCTGAATGTACCCCTTATCGCCCTCCGCACGCCGTGAGCAAAAGCGGTCGCCGCAAGTGTCAATACGACCAGCAGCCCCGCAAACACTCGTCGATATGCGTAAAGTCGTTCCTTGAATTTAAATCTGTCCATATATTATTTGCTTCCTATCCATATGATGAAAAGTCCAAATCACGTGACTTGAGACGCTTCCCACGTCATGTGGAACGCGTTCCCCCTAACTAAATTTGCTTTCTATGTCACTAGGTACGCTTTCCTCATTAATAAAATTTTGCATTCCACTCACAAGATTTGTTTTCCCCTTCACTAATTTTCATTCCACATCGCATGGTTTGCGTTCCACATCACATGGACAGCATGCCGCGTCGAATAGCTCGCATGTGTGTCGCATAGATTGTCGCCCTTGACACCTAAATGAGCACCGCATTTTCAATGTCGAGAATGATTATCAATCCGTCGCCCTTCTTTCCCGTATGGGCATGCTGCTTGATCGCGGCAACGATCTGCTCCGCCATCTCGTCGTTCGCCGCAATCTCGATTCGCTTGCCCGGCATAAACGGATCTGTCGGGTCATAGAGGGCTGACCCGAACCGCCGGCCAAAGCCCTCTGAATCGGTAACAGTCATGCCGGGAAATCCTTCGATCGCTTCAAATGCGGTAATGATCTCGTCCAGCCTAAACGGCCGGACAACGGCTACGATTAGTTTCATATATTATTTCTCCGTAAATTCTCCCTCGACATCTTTCTCGATCCAGGCGTAAAGCGTCGGCAGGATCAGGAGGGTCAAAAGCGTCGATGTTATCAGTCCGCCGATAACAACTGTCGCGAGTGGCCGCTGAACCTCTGCTCCAGCCGAAGTTGCCAATGCCATCGGAATGAACCCGAGGCTTGCTACCAGGGCCGTCATTAATACGGGACGCAGTCTCGTCATTGAGCCTTCCTTGACAGCGTCGAGTACGGACATCCCTTCTTCACGAAGGTGATTGATAAAGCTCACCATCACGACACCGTTCAGAACGGCGACACCGAAGAGAGCAATAAAGCCAACGCCAGCGGAGATGGAAAATGGCATCCCGCGTATCGCGAGAGCTACTACACCGCCCACGATCGCAAACGGAATGCCGGTATAAATGATCAGCGCCTGTTTGGCCGAACCGAATGTTGAAAACAGCATCACAAAGATCAAGAAGAGCGCAATCGGAACCACGATCATCAGGCGTCCGGTCGCGCGTTCGAGATTTTCAAACGCTCCGCCCCATTTGAGGAAATAGCCTGGCGGGAGCTGAACTTCTTTCTCGATCTTCTGCTTGGCTTCCTCTACGAAACTTGCGACATCACGATCGCGGACATTTGTCGAAACGACTATGCGGCGGCGGGTGTCGTCACGCGAAATCTGGGCGGCACTTTCGATGAGAGAAACATCCGCGACTTGAGCCAGCGGGACTCGCGACCCGTTCGGAGCGGTCAGCATCAAGTTTCTAACTGATTCGATGGTCTGGCTCGCTTCTTCATTGAGCCGCAGCACGATATCGAATCGTTGCTCGCCCTCGAAAACTTCGCCTGCTTTTTTTCCGGCGAAGATCGATTCGACCAAATCGTTTACGTCTTCGACATTCAGGCCGTAACGCGCAATCGCGGCACGGTCCGGTTTCACCTGCAACTGCGGCAAGCCGGTTGTGACTTCTGCTCTGTTTTCTACCGCGCCCTGAATCGAGCCGAGAACACGATTGATTTCCTCGCCCTTCTGTGCGAGCACGGCCAGATCGTCGCCGAACAGTTTGACCGCGACATCGCCTCGGGTTCCGGCTATAAGTTCGTTCACGCGCATTTCGATCGGCTGCATAAACCCAAACGAAGCGGCTCCGGGCACCTCCATTTCGACCTTCTTTGACATCGCCTCTACAAGTTCTTCTTTGGTCTTTCCCGATTTCCAATCCTCAATTGGGTTGAGCATCACAAATACATCGCATTGATTCAGACTCATAGCGTCGTTGGCAACAGCTGGAGCGCCGCACTTAGTAACGATCCGTTTAACTTCGGGGAAAACCATGAGCGACTTTTCGATCTCGGTCGTCGTCTTCATCGATTGATCGAGTGAAACGCTCGGCAGCATTATCGCTTCGATTAGAATGTCGCCTTCGTCAAGACGCGGGATAAACTCTCCGCCTAAATACGGGAACGCTATAGCCGACAGCAAAACTGTCGTCACGGCGGCGGCCAACACCTGAGAACGGAATTTCATAACAAACGCAAGCGACGGCCTGTAGATCGCCTTCGACCAGCGAATAAGCGGACTTTCTTTCTCGGAAACATTGCCTTTAAGTACCAAGGCAAGCATCGCCGGAACGTAGGTCAACGAAAGGATAAGCGAACCAAGTAGCGCAAAGATCACCGTCAACGCCATCGGGACGAACATCTTGCCCTCGATACCGCGAAGGCTTAGGATCGGCAAATATACGATACCGATGATCGCGACGGCAAAGACTACGGGACGTGCCACTTCTAGACATGCTTCCAGAATGGTGCGTTCGGGCGGCTCGTGCGATTTTTCGTGCTGGGCTTCAGCGCGCCTGCGAACGACGTTTTCGACCATGACCACCGCACCGTCCACGATCAGCCCGAAATCGAGAGCGCCTAAGCTCATCAAGTTTCCCGATACATTGAAAATGCGCATCAGGATCGCTGCAAACAGCATCGAAAGCGGGATAATCGTCGCCACCAGCAACGCTCCGCGCCAGTTTCCGAGCAGCAGCAGCAAAACTAAAATGACAAGTGCCGCGCCCTCGATCAGGTTCGTCTCGACCGTCGCAATCGCGCG